>DASPNH010000123.1:0-3021 GCA_035626675.1 Binatia bacterium | reverse complement strand
CAGGCGCTGTTGATCATCGGCATCGGTGGAATCCTTCTCTCGCTTTTTGGTTTGGCAGGCCTCGCCTATGAGTTACTGCGTTGAAGCAATGGAACGCTCCGCCCGGCCGGTACCGCACCACGCTCGCTCATCGTGCAATCGTTCGCCACCGCGCAACCCTTCCGGCTGCATGATCAGCGCCTGTGGAGCGGCCTAATGCGCGTCTGCGGCGGACGCGTCTACGCGCGCCGCCGAAACGGGCATTAGGCCGGCGTCGGTTCGTCGCGGCCGCACGTGTGCCACGCGCTTGCGCGCGACCGCCGGGCGCTTCACGGTTCGTCGTCATCATCGAAGTCCTCGCCATGAGCGGCACGCTTCCACCACGCGGCGAAGCGGCACGCCCCCAACGTGCCACGTCGCCGCTCCCGGCCCAGGTCGACGGGGTCATCGTTCGTGCTCATCGAGACCGCGCTGTACCTGTCGCAGCGCCACGCATCGGTAGCGCGAGTCCAATGCTGCATCGCGTCGGCGCTGCGCAGCTAAGGGCGACGACAGAGCGCGAGATGCGGCGGCGCTGGTCACGCCACCGTCACGACCCGGCCGGGAACATCACGGCCATCACAGACGATGGGCACGCGGCCTACAATCGCACGTTCGGCTACGACGACCTCCATCGACTCGTCACCGCGAACACCGGCTTCTCGCTCTGGAGCACCGGTTCCTTCACGTATGACCGCATGGGCAACATGCTCACGGCAACCCTCGGCGGAAACACCCGAACGTTCACTTATCAGGGCACGACACCGCTCCTCAACACCGCGACGGGCCTCACTGGCTCCATGTCGTATGACGACGCGGGCAACGAGACCAAGAGCCCGGCCGGAGATCCCGGTGTCCCACCCGTCGAATATTCACCACGCAACCACATCACCAGTCAGTACGTGCGGACCTACGACCGCTGTCAGGAAGAGTACGGAATGGCCTGCGTGCAGCCCGACATCGTGCAGGAGTGGCGGAGCAACCGCTACGACGGCCGCGGCGTGCGCGTCCTCTCGAGCAAAATCATCGTCGATGACACGATCAGCCTGGATCCGCCGCCCACGGACGTATACTTCTACACGCCGGAGCTCTCGATGCTCAACGTCGTCGCCCACAAAACCGGCCGCACGGCCGACGTGATCTGGTTCGGCTCTCGCCCCATAGCCGACCACGGCGACACTCTTCGCTACACCTACACCGACCACCTCGGCACCCCCACCCTCCAAACCACCCCCACCGCCACCATCACGTGGCGCGCCGAATACGAACCCTTCGGCAATGTCTACGCCCTCCGCGCCGGCACTTCCAAGGACGACCAACCCCTACGCTTCCCAGGGCAGCAGGTGTTCTACAGCACCGGCGCGGGTGAGGAGTCGTACAACATCTTTCGGTGGTATCGGAGCGGATGGGGGCGGTATACACAGGCAGATCCGCTGGCGCGCTTTGTTCCCGTATGGCAGCCAGCTGAGATATCAGCTGCTTTGTACGGGTACGCCGGAACGAACCCCCTTAGTTCTGCTATGTCACATTGCACGAGAGCGGTAAGTCGTTTAGAATGAGCGGCGAAGATGTTCCGCAGCCCACCATATAAAGCGTAACAGGAGTGGATTACATGAGCGCTGGTCGCCACATAAGGTCGCGAAGCGCTTCGATCGCTCGTTCGACGGCTTCGATCCTTTCTTCGTGACAAGAACGCGAGCAAGTGGTGCACAGGCGCGCATGTACTTGCGTGGCCTGGTGCAGGCGAGTCGACGGAACATCGAGCGCATCCGCGATGTGGTTCCGGGCTCGGATGAGCAGGCGCTGCATCACTTCATCTCGAACTCGCCCTGGGACCACCGGCCGGTCCTCGACAAGGTTGCACGTGATGCGAACGAATTGCTCGGGGGCACCGAAGATTCGTTCCTGCTGATTGACGAGACAGGATTCCCGAAGAAGGGTCGCGATTCGGTGGGAGTGAGCCGGCAATGGTGCGGACGGCTGGGGAAGGTGGATAACTGTCAGACCGCCGTCTGCGCTTCACTCGGCAAAGGCTCGCTTGCGACGCTGATCGACACGGCGTTGTTTCTGCCGAGGGAATGGACCAATGACGCAGCGCGGATGGCTGCCGTCGGAGTCCCTCGTGCTCACCAGACGTATCGCACCAAACAGGAGCTCGCGCTCGACCTGATCGAGCGAGCGCTCGAGAACGGCGTGCAGTTCTCGTGGGTCGGTTTCGATGGGTTCTACGGCGATAACGGGCAGTTTCTGCGGATGCTCGATGACGCCGATCTGACCTTCATGGGTGATGTGCATTGCGACCAGTACGTCTGGACCTCAGACCCCACCGTCGACAAGACCGCCAAGCGGATGCGCGCCGACGCATGGGTTGCGTCTCAGGGGCCGGCCGCGTGGCGCCGCCACGAGATTCGTCGCGGCACGAAGGGCCCCATGAAAGTGGACGTCCTGCATGGACGCGTCTGGCTGTATCAACGTGGCGATGAACGGACGTACGAGTGGCACCTTGTCGTGACGCGTCAGCCCAACCGGCTCAAGTACAGCTTGTCGAACGCTCCGGCAGAGACTTCCGTCGAGCGACTCGCCTACATGCAGGGGCAACGCTACTTTGTCGAGCGCGCCATCGAGGATGCAAAGCAACAGGGTGGCTTCGGCGAATATCAGGTGCGTGGCTGGCGCGGTTGGCATCACCACGCCGCATTAGTCATGATGGCCATGCTCTTCCTGACTCGCGAGCGGCTGGAAATCGGCGAGCCAGTTCTCACCGCCGCCGACGTCCAGATGATGCTCGTCCACTATCTACCTCGGCGCAATCGAACTCCCGAAGATCTGGTGGACCTTCTCCGCCGTCGATTCAAACGACGGGGCGAGGAGTTCCCCGAAGATCCGCCAGAAATGTGACATAGCAGAATTAAGCGCACGGTGACAAGATCGTCGCCATACTCTTCCGGACTGCCACAATAGACTGCCCCATTGAGTTGCCAGCCGACCTTCACGTAGCTCGCA
>DASPNH010000122.1:0-2199 GCA_035626675.1 Binatia bacterium | reverse complement strand
GGGGTCGCTGGCCGCACGACAATCGGCCGCCGCTTCACGCCGACACGCGCGGCGGGCATGGTGATGGCTTGAGCGTTGGTGAAGGTGTAGCTGCCGTTCGCGAGCACGATATGGTGACCGGGCGCAGAGCCGCCGGTCTCCAGGGCCGTTTTCAGAGCCGCCACATCTCCGGTGCCATTCAGGAGAGGGATGGTCTGGCTGGTCTCAGCCGGACTCATGCAGTTGAAGGCTGAAAGACAGTGTGTTTGCGAGCGCGAGCCCCGAGGCCGGCAACAGCATAGCAGTCGGCTGGGGGCGCGGCGATCCGGCGCAGGAGGGCGAGCCACCAGGTGCGTGCCTTGTCGCCGGTGACGGCGAGTTTGAGGGTGGGTTTGCCCGCGGCCTGGCTGAAGACCGCGGCACAGGTGAAGAGCTGGCGGCGGAGCGTGCCAAGTTCAGCGCGCTGCGGTTGGCCGAGTCGCCGCTGCAACCGCACGCAAAGATTGTAGGCGGCGATGGCGAGATGACAGGCCGCTTCCGTGGCCCAAAACGATCGGCAGCACAGGCTTTTCAAGCCGAACTGCGCTCCGAGTTCCTTGATCCGGTTCTCGATATCCGCGCGGCCGTTGTAGCGCCGCCACACTTCCAGGGGCGCGACGCTGGTGGGCAGGTTGGTGCGCAGCGCCTGGAACTTGTAGCCGGGCACTTCGATGAGTTTCTTGCCCCCGGCGTGCGGTCGCTCGGCAATTTGCTGGCGCACGACGATCAGCCGGCCGCGGGTATCGGCCACTTCCTGCACCGATAGGCCCGGCACGTCGGTCGCGGTCCAGGCCGCATCGTCATGCCGGCACAGGGTCTGGACGGGCGCGCGCAAGGCGGCGGCCATCACATAGTGGAGTTTTTCCGCTTCCAGCCGCGCGAGCATCTTGTCGGTGCAAAAGCCGCTGTCAGCGCGCACCAGCCCCACCCGCAGCCCCGCGGGCAGGCGCGCGAGCGTGTCACCGAGAAACGTATCCGCGGAGCTGACGCACGCGGTGTTGCCGGGTCGCAACCAGAAGTGGGCGACCAGCGG
The DNA here is from genome assembly GCA_035626675.1 of Binatia bacterium. Taxonomy (GTDB): domain Bacteria; phylum Desulfobacterota; class Binatia; order UBA1149; family CAITLU01; genus DASPNH01. The sequence goes on along the minus strand of DASPNH010000122.1, from coordinate 1,148 downwards.
CACCTCGGCGATCGCTGCCACGATCGGGCGATGGCAGGGCTTGAGCCCTTTGCGGGTGTAGCCCACGCGCACGCCTTCCTGCCGGCCGTCCTCGTGGACCAACGCGAAGGAATCCAAGTCCAGCGTGTAGCCTTCGGCGCGCGTCGGCAGTTCCTGCAACGCCCACGCGTGCAGTCCGCCGAGCGCTTCACACGCGGCGCGGCCGCAGGCGGCGAAAAAGCGCGACAACGTCGACTGGCTCGGCACCGCTTCGATCCCCAAGACCTCGGGCAGCGCGGGATCGTGCGCCAAGTGCGCCACGCGAGCGAGTTTGTCCGCGCCACAGAGAATCCCGCCGACGAATCCCAGCGCGGTGTCCACCGGATCGTAGGCGTTGGGGCTGGTCGGCGCGTGCGGCAGCACCTTCCTCAGCTCCTCGCGCAGCCCGATCTCCCTCACGAAACTGCTCCACACCGCCAGCCCCCCATGTGCCGTCAGGCGCTGCTCGGTGAAGCCGATCCGCATCGACTTCACCCCGTTCTTGGTCCCCAAATCCAGCCGCACCGTTTGGTTCGCCTCCGTCTGGGGCGTTAACGTCGTGTTATGTTTCACACCATCAACGACGCCAAACGGTGCGCTCTTTGGCGATCACGACGTCATCTGCATGAGTCCGGCTCAGAGCTGCTTGATCGAGATGTTGCGGAACTGGACGAGGCTGGAGGCGGCGTTGTATTTGCCGTCCTTGAAGCCGCCGTGGTGCTGGAGGGCGAGCTTGCCGCGGGCGGGGACGTCGGGGAGTTGGGCGTTTTCGATCACGGTCTGGCCGTTGAGGACGACGGTGAGGCGGTCACCGCGCATCGTGATCTCGAAGGTGTTCCACTCGCCGACGGGTTTGTCGGCCTTGAGCTTCGGGGTGACGCCGGCGCGGACGGCGGGCGGCATCTTCGGGTCCATGCGGTAGCTGTAGACCTCGCCGGAGCCGATGGGCCAGCACCAGATGTTGATTTGGGCACGACCGGTGCCGCGGAGGTAGATGCCGGAGTCGGCGTTGGGCGTCGGGGTGATGATGTCCTTGCCGTCGGGGCCCTTCTTGTGGGTGCCGTCGGGGAGGACGGTGGGCATGTTGTAGAGGCCGGTGGTTTCCTTGATGCGCCAGTCGAGGCGGAGGA
>DASPNH010000121.1:0-24835 GCA_035626675.1 Binatia bacterium | reverse complement strand
CGCAGATGTAGGCACCCGCGCCGCGATGCAGATGGATGTGCAGCGGCTTGCCCGTTCCGAAAGCGTCCGCGCCCAGAAAGCCCTGCGCATACGCCTCGGCGATGGCGGTCTTGAGGACCTCGGCGCCGTATCCGAACTCGCCGCGGATGTAGACGTAGGCGTCGATGCAGCCGATGGCGAAGGCCGAGATCATGATGCCTTCGAGAAGCTGATGAGGATCGTTCTCGATGATGTCGCGATCCTTGAACGTTCCCGGCTCGCTCTCGTCGGCGTTGCAGAGCAGGTAGATGGGCTTGCCGGTGTTCTTGGCCACGAACGACCATTTCAGGCCCGTGGGGAAGCCGGCGCCGCCGCGACCGCGAAGCACCGAGTCCTTGACGGTTGCCACCACGGCATCGGGCGTCATCTCCGACAGCACGCGCCGCGCCGTCTTGTAGCCGCCGTCGGCGATGTACTTGTCGATGCTTACGAGCCCGGCGGGAACGCCGCGGTAGTGGAGCAGGACCTTCTGGAACATCTCGTGTCGGTGTCACTTCGCGCCGCTATCGGCGCCGCTGCGAAAGGATTTCGTCTCAGCCCGGCGAGGAGAATGCCGTCGCCTGAGGCTCGCCCTGGATCTTGCGCTGCAGCGCCATCAGCGCGTCGATGACGCCTTCGGGACGCGGCGGGCAGCCCGGGACGTAGATGTCGACGGGGACGACGCGGTCGATGCCCGGGACCGTCGTGTAATTGTCGTAGAAACCGCCAGTGGAGGCGCAGGCCCCGAAGGCCATCACCCACTTCGGCTCGGCCATCTGGTCGTAGACGCGCTTCAAGATCGGAGCCTGCCGGACGGTCACCGTGCCGATAACCATGAGCAGGTCGGCCTGGCGCGGGGTGAATCGCGGCAGAAGCGCGCCGAAGCGGTCGATGTCGTAGGGCGCCATCGACAGCGACATGAATTCCATGGCGCAGCAGGCGGTGGCGAAGGGATACGGAAAGATCGAGTACTTGCGCGCCCACGCCAGCGCCGCATCGACGCGAGTGACGACGACCGTGTCGGCGATCAGGCCCGCGTCTCCGCGCACGTCGCCGAGTCCGGGTGCCTTCTTCGTGGTGAGAATCGGCTTGGCCATCGCGGGTATCTAGGACCGGAACGTCGCGGTTTCAACGTTGCATTGCAATGCGCTCAGGTGGGCGTTAGAAGCGCGCCGCATGTCGCGCCCGCTATTGCTGGCCCATCTGGCGGGCATCGCGGTGCATCTGGGCGCCACCGTACTCCTGGCCATCGCCGCTCCCCTTCTCGCCGCCGGTGACAGACCCGCAAACGAGCGCCGTCGCAGTCTTCTGCCTCTGTTTCGCGCATACAGTCCGCTTGCCGTGGGCGCACTCGGCGTCGCCCTGATGACCGGCGCCTGGGGGCTGACGCCTTACAAGCAGGCGCTCGGCGCGAACTATTTTGCCCAGGTCGGCTATGCGCTGGCGGGCAAGCTGTCGCTGGCCTTTCTCGTCATCCTCTTCGGCGTGTACCTGACGATGGGACTGTGCCTGCGAACCGTCCGCGAGGACGAGGCCGAGATTCCCATCGAGGCCGCGGTGCTCGACGGCCGCATTCGTCGCCTCACCTTCGGTGCCTGGCTGGTGGTGGCGCTGACGCTCTGGACGATCTGGGTCGCGATCGGAATGGGTACTCCGGCGCTTCCGCCGCCTGCCTGAACCGCCCATGCCCCTGGCGCCGTTCAGCGTCGAGCGCTCCCACCTGCTGGCGGACACCGCCGGACTGCAACGCATCGAGGTCGAGATCGGTCCCGGCAATTGCGGCTTCCTCCTGGAAGCAGCGCGCCGCCGCGCCGACACTCTCTTCGTCGGCATCGAGATCCGCCCGAGCTCGCCCGCACGAGCGACCCGGCGCGGCACCCCGCCGCCAAACGTGCGGATCCTGTGCACCGATGCGCGCTGGATGGTGGTGAACCTGCTGGCGCCGCAGGCCATCGACGCCTATCACGTCTACTTTCCCGACCCGTGGTGGAAGAAGCGCCACCACAAACGCCGCCTCTTCACGCCGGAGTTCTGCGCGGCCGCGCATCGCACGCTACGCACCGGCGGCGCCATCTACGTCGCCACCGACGTCACTCCGGTCTTCGAAGGGATTTGCGAGAACCTCCTCCGAGCCGGCTTTACCCAGCGTCCCTGGCAAGGCCGCCACGACGACCCCGCCTGCAGCTCCTACGAGCGCAAATACCGCGCCCAATCCCGCCAAATCCACCAGGCGGCATTCCAGAAGTAGGGTTCAAAACGACGCCGCATCGAGGCGCCGAGAGTGCGCGAGATGCTAGGCGGACGCGGGTGTAGAGAGCGGAAGCGTACTTCCTGTTCGCTGTAGCGAACGTACCCGCGTCCAACGACGCAGATCGCGTGCTCTCGGCGGCCTGCCGACTATCGGTGCCCTGCGGCGACGCGGGGAGTGTCGGTCGATTCGCGCAGGAAGCTCTGCACCACGCGCGCAATCCCGGCTTCGTCCAGCGCATGCTTGGCGTAGAGGTCGGAACCGGTGCCGGATTCGCCGTAACCGTGGACGCCGTGGATGCGGACACGGACGTCGGGACATTCGGTCAAAGCCTCGGCAACCGCGCCACCGACTCCGCCGGTGACGCCGTGATCCTCGACGGTCACGATCCGACCGGTCCTGGCGGCGACCTTCTGCAGGAGCGCGGCGTCGATCGGTTTGATCGTGTGCAGATTGACGACGCCGGCGCTGATTCCGTCCTTGCCCAGACGCTCGGCAGCACGCAGCGACTCGCCGACGACCGCGCCGGAGGCCACGATGGTGACGTCGGTGCCGTCGCGCATCTCGACGCCCTTGCCGAACTCGAAGCGATATCCCTCGCCGTTGACGTCGTCGACGTTCTGGCGCGTCAGGCGAAGATAGGCGGGTCCGCCGACGTAATCGGCCAGGAACTCGGTGGCACGCTCGGCTTCGCGGCAGTCGACCGGCTGCAGCACCACCATGTTGGGAAGCGAGCGCATCAAGGCGATGTCCTCGAGGCCCATCTGCGAGTAGCCATCCTCGCCGATGCCGATGCCGGAATGGGTTCCGATCAGCCGCACGTTGGCGTTGTTGTAGCCGACCGACATGCGGATCTGCTCGAAGCGCCCCGTCAGAAAACAGGCAAAGCTGGCGGCGAACGGAGTCAGGCCGCAAAGCGCCATCCCGGTGGCCATTCCGACCATGTTCCCTTCGGCGATGCCGCACTGGAAGAAACGGTCCGGATAGGCGTCGCCGAACTTCTTGGTCTGCACGGAGCTGGCAAGATCGGCATCGAGGACGACCACGCGCGAATGCGTGGCGCCGATGCGAAGCAGCGCCTCACCGAAAGCGACTCGCGTTGCCTTGCCCATCAGGCCGCCTCCAGCTCTGCGATCGCGCGCTCGAGCTCTTCGTCCGTGGGCGCCTTGCCGTGCCAGGCATGCGTGTCCTCCATGAAGGATACGCCCTTGCCCTTGACCGTATGCGCGATGATGACGTCGGGCCTCTCGGTCTGCGCGTCGGCGGCCTCGAAAGCGCCGATCAGCGCCTCGACCGAATGTCCGTCCACCTGCTGAACGTTCCAGCCGAAGGCCGCCCACTTGTCGGCCAGCGGCTCCAGATCCATGACCGAGCGGACATGGCCGTCGAGCTGAACCTTGTTGTAGTCGACGATCGCCGTCAGCTTGCCGAGCTTGAACTTGGATGCGGCCATGGCCGCTTCCCAGATCTGGCCGGCCTGAAGCTCGCCGTCGCCGAGGAGACAGTAGACGCGGTAGTCGTTCTTCGTATCCAGGCGCTCGGCCAGGGCCATGCCCACGGCAACCGAGAGCCCCTGCCCCAGCGATCCGGTGGCGGCTTCCATGTAGGGCAGCCGAACGTGGTCGGGGTGTCCCTGCAGCCGGCTGTCGATGCGGCGCAAAGTCTTGAGCTCTTCGCGCGGAATGCAGCCGGCCTTGGCCAGAGCCGCGTAGATGACCGGCACGCCGTGGCCTTTCGAAATCAGGAAGCGGTCGCGGGCGGGATCGTCCGGACGCCCTGCCTTGTAACGCAACACGCGGAAGTAGAGCGTGGCCGTGATCTCGGCTGCCGACAGCGAGCCACCCGGATGCCCCGAACCGCCGGCGTGGATCATCCGCAGCGACTCGACGCGCAGTTCCTTGGCAATGGCTTTGAGTTCTTCGACGGAGGTCACAGAAGCGCCCCGAAACTGCCCGCGGAGCGGGGGGGAGTCAACATCATTTTTGCGGCGTACGGTCCCAGTGCACAGGTTCGAGAACGCGCGTGACGTCGGCGAGCAGATTGACGAACTGTGCCACCGCCACGTCGCCCGTCACCGAGACGGCGGCCAGTCCGCAGTTGTCGACACGGATGCGACGAAACTCGCTGAGCGGAATGGACATGTAGTGGCAAAGCACCGAACGGATGATGTCGCCGTGGCTGACCATCAGTATGCGATCGCCCGCCGCGACGTTGCCGGCCGATGCCAGGCCGCGCGCCTGCACGTCGGCGATGGTCTCGCCGCCGGGCGTGGGATGCGCCACCGGATCGGCGACGAAAGAGTGAAAGCGAGGATCGCCGAAGATCTCGTCGTAGGTCTTGCCTTGCCACTCGCCGAAACGCACTTCGACCAGCCCCTCGTCGTACTCGACGGGAAGGCCGAGCGCCTGCGCCATCACCTCGGCCGTCTGCCTCGCGCGCAGCAGCGGGCTGCTGCGGATGCGCGCGATGCCGAAGCCGTCCAGCAACGCGGCCATGCCCTGGCATTGCTCGCGGCCGCGCGCGCTGAGCGGGATGTCCATGTCGCCCATGATGCGCCGCTGGCGATTCCATTCGGTCTCGCCGTGACGCAGGAAGAACAGGTACGAAGGCTCGGCCCTGGTTTCAGGCGGCATTGCGGTCGCTGCCGGCGGGCGCGCGCAGTCCGCAGAACTCCTCGTAGTCGATCAGCTCGTGGATGGTGGGGCTCTGGCCGCACACCGGACACTTCGGGTCCTTGCGCAGGTTCATGATGCGCACTTCCATGCCGAGCGTTTCGATGTGCGCCAGCTTGCCGATCAGCGGCGCGCCGATGCCCAGGATCACCTTGATCGTCTCGAGCGCCTGGATGGATCCGACCAGGCCCGGCAGCACGCCGAGCACGCCCGCCTCTGCACAGCTCGGCGCCATGCCCGGAGGCGGAGGCTCGGGGAACAGGCAGCGATAACACGGACCTTCGTGCGGCTTGAAAACGGTGACCTGCCCTTCGAACTGGAAGATGCTGCCGTGCACGTTGGTCTTGCCGGTCATCACGCACGCGTCGTTGACGAGATAGCGCGTGGGGAAGTTGTCGCAGCCGTCGACGATGATGTCGTAGTCCTTGATGATCTCGAGAATGTTCGACGAATCCAGGCGCGTGCGATGCTCGATCACCTTGACGTCGGGATTGAGCGCCTTCAGCGTCATCGCCGCCGATTCGGTCTTGAGCATGCCGACGCGGTCGTTGGTGTGCAGGATCTGCCGCTGCAGGTTGGAGACGTCGACGACGTCGTTGTCGACGATGCCGATCGTGCCGACACCGGCCGCGGCAAGGTAGAAGGCCACCGGCGATCCCAGACCACCGGCACCCAGGCACAGCACCTTGGCATCCAGGAGCCGGCCCTGCCCTTCCTCTCCGACCTCGGTCAGCAGGAAGTGGCGGCTGTAGCGTGCGAGCTGGTCCTTGCTGAACTGGCGGTCCTGCGCCCACGGGAAGCCGCCGTTCTTCCAGGCGCCGAAGCCTCCGCTCATCGAGCGGACGTTGCTGTAGCCCATCTCCTTGAGGATGCGTCCGGCAAGCAGGGACCGTGTTCCACTCTGGCAGTAGGCGATCACCGGCGCGGCCTTGTCGGGCACCTTTGCCTCGACCTGGATTTCCAGGAAGCCGCGGGGGATGCTGACGGCGCCACCGAGATGTCCGTCGCGGAACTCTTCCTTCTCTCGCACGTCGAGCAGGACGGGCGGGTCGGCGCTTTCCGCCAGCTTGCGTACCTCGTCGGCCGTCACTTCGGGAACGAGGCGGCGCGCCTCGTCGATGATCTGCTGGTAGGTCATGGCCATGGTCTTCATCCTTCGGCCCGGCGGCGAAGCGATCCGCGCCGCGGCCGGTCGGGCAATCTAATCACGCCCGGTTTCGATTGGTAGCAGCCGGGTGTCAGCCGGCGGCGCCGTCGTAGAGGTCGGCGCGATAGCGTAGCCACCCGGCCACGGCGCGCGCGTAGGCCGGCGAGAACAGCGCCGCAGGCCAGGAAATGGTCCGCATGAGCGGCCGGCGCCGCGACAGGAACAGCGGGTTGGACGTCGATCCCAGAAAGAAGCGCAACTTTTCCCCGTCCGTCCGGGCCAGCAGGCCCTCGCGCCACAGGTAGTAGAGGATCACGAGCGCGCGACGGCCTCCCCGGCCTTGGCGCGAGCGTACAGGTCGATCTGCTCCTCCATGAGCACTTCCTCGCCCTTGTCGCGCATGGTGTGCGAGCGGCTCATCAGCATCTGCTTGTCCTCGATGAAGTCCTCGCGCGAGTAGCCCGAGACGCGCGGGTGCACCGCCGTATCCATTCGGATGGCGTCGCACGGGCATGCCTCCACGCAAAAGCCGCAGTAGATGCAGCGCAGCGTGTCGATCTCGTAGCGGACCGGGAACTTCTCGACGCTGGCATCCGGATGCTCGCCCGCCTCGATGTGAATGCAGCGGGCGGGACATGCGGTCGCACACAGGAAGCAGGCCGTGCACCGCACCGAACCATCGTCCTTGAGCGTCAGGCGGTGGCTGCCGCGGTAGCCGGCTCCGTACTTCAGATACTGATCGGGATACTGCAGCGTCACCGACGCTTCGGTGCCGCGTGCCATTCCCATCTGATGGGCGATGTGGAGGAAGAGGTTGCGCCAGAAGCGGCGCCCCGTCACCAGCAGGCCCCGGACGACCTCGGGAACGAAAATCCGTTCGCTGAAGGTGAGATCTTCGGGTCGACGCACGGTCTCTCAGGCCACCAGCTTGAGCAGGTTGCCGATGCTCGGGCGCGACGTGAGGCGCGAGCGCCACGCCTGCACCGAGGGCAGCGAGCCATCGACGACCACGCCGAGCCGGTCGAGCTGGACCAGCGTGGGCGCGAAAGCCACATCGGCCAGCGAGAACTGCTCGGACAGGAATTCCTTGCCCGCCAGCTCGCGCTCGAGCACGGTCAGGCACTTGGTCACTGCCTCGCGCGCCATCGAAAGCTTGGCATCGTCGCGCTCGGCCGAGGCCAGCTCGCGCTCGATGGCCATCGAGGGCAGCGTGAAGGCGCGATCGGCGAAATCGACGAGGAGCCGAACGCGGGCGCGCTCGCCCGAGTCTTCGGGAAGCAGCTCCGGGTCGTGCGGGTACTCGTCGTTCAGGTACTCGTTGATGATGGTCGATTCATAGACCACGCTGCCCTCGTCGACGAGGACTGGTACCTTGCCGAACGGGTTGAGCCGGCGAAACTCTTCGCCACGCTGCTGGCTCTTGGCCAAATCGACGACAACGGTATCGAAGGAGAGCTCCTTCTCGGCCAGAACGATCCTGACCTTCTTACCGAACGGACATCCCGGGTAGTCGTAAAGTGTCATATATGCGTCTTTAGAAGCGCGGCACCTTAAATGAATCGTTATCCGGGCGCAAAGGAATCGAAGCTGGTTTTCCGGCTCAATGCTCGTGCCGGACGGGCAGTTCCATGACCACTGCGATGAGATCGCGAATGCCCTTCTCGGGGTGCTTCTCGTGTTGCGCGGCGAGCACCTGACCGCAGTCGGAGCAGCCGCGAACCATGCGAAGACCGTGCACGGCAGCCGCGGCAGTCGAGCCCTTTCCCTCCACCAACGCGGACTTGAGCGCTTCGTGCGCTGCCTTGCCGCCGATCGTCGCAAGTGCCTCGGCGGCAGCCCGGCTGGCGCCGTCGCCACGCGCTACCGCCGCGGCGAGCGGCTCTACCGCACCTGCGGCGCTACTCGCACCCAGACCGTTGGCCGCGGCGATCCGAACCGGTTCGGGATGTCCGGGCTCGAGCAGCTTGGCCGTCCGCTCGAGCAATGGCGGATCGGTCGCTGCCAGACGGCCCAACCGTTCGGCCGCGAAAGCCTGAAGATCGACACTTCCGGAATTCGTCATCGCCGTCAGCCGCTCGGCGGGCGTAGGCTTGCCCATTCCTTCGAGCGCAGCCAGGGCCGCCACTGCCACCGAATCGCTCCCCTTCCCCAGGCTCTCCAGATCGGGCTTGAGCGCTTCGACTTTGGCCTGGCCGATGGCTCCGATCAGCGCAGCTCGCTCGGCCGGCGGCGCAGAGCTGGAGAGATACCGGGCAACCGGCGGCCTGGCTTCGGCAGGAAAATCGCGTCCGAGCGAGGGATGGGACGTCAGAAACCGGGCGGCGTCTTCGCGCAGCCGCTCGACCGGGCTGTCCAGGCCGTTGGCCGCAGCCGCTACCTGCCTGGAGAACCGCTCCCTGCCCTTGATGCCCTGGGCCTCCAGGAAAGGACCGAGGATGCGCCTGGCCTCCTTCATCTCCTCTCCACGAAACACGTTGCGCCGGCCGCCGGCGATGCCGTGCTTGGGAGTGTTGGCGAGATTGTCACGCCAATACGAGTTCTCGGCCAGCAGCGCGACGGGAGCGAAGAACACGTCGTTCTCGTTGAAAAACGGCTTCGAGATCTCGTCGGAGGCCACCTCGTAGACGAGCATGATGTTGCGCGGCTTGCCTTCCTTCGCCCACAGCAGCTCCACGATCTGGCCATTGAAAGCGTGCAGTCTGTCGTTGCGGAACTTCATCGGCGCGTACAGCTTGATCGTGCCTACGGCCCAGGCCGATGCGGCATGATCGAAGATCGTCTTGGCAGGTGTGGCGGCCCGAACTCCGGGTGGGCCGGCGAGCACCAGCACGAGTACTACCGCCATCTGTCGCAGTGGTCGCATGGTCAACCTCATCGAAAAAAAAGCGGGGGCCACCAGGGCCCCCGCTTCTTGTAGCAGGACACTGCCGCGGGCGCAGCCTTACATTCCCGGGCAGGGCGCTCCGCCCTTGCACGTGCCGTCGCCGTCGTCGAAGAACAGCGGATTGGAGAAGGCCAGCGCAAGCGCTCCTTCCTCGTTGAGGTTCCACGGCAGCGGTGCGCCATTGTCGGTCAACGCGGCCAGGGTGGTGTTTCCCGCCGACTCCAGGTCCTGCGGCTGCATCGGGAAGAGCGGATGCGAGACGCCGTCGGTGCCGCGCACGACCACGACCACCCAGCTGTCGGCCGAGACCGTCAGCGGTACGCTGACGTCGGTGACCTGCCGCTGGCCCGCACCGAACGCACCGGCAACGGTGTTGACGGTAAAGCCCGCGCCCTTGTTGAGCGTCATCGTAGGCGCCACCGTGCAGGACGAAGGATTGACCACGCCAAGGAAGTTCCACTCGGACTGACACGACGGAACCGAGTTCACGTACAGCTCGATGCGGTCGTACTCGGCCCACAGCGGTGCCTCGACATGAATGCTCACGCTGTCGGTTCCGCCCCCGTCGAACTCGACCGTGCGCGAGGTGCCCAGCGCATGGCCTGCGGTGCCGCCGGAGTTGTTGTTGAGCTCGACGCTGAGGAAGGGGCCGTTGGTGCCGATGGCGCGCATGCCGTTGACGCTGACCGCCAGCGCCGCCGGGTCGATCGAGCCCGGGTCGTCGGTGGCCGAGGCCACGAACGTACGCGGACCACCGGCCTGCACGGTCACCGAATGGTGCGTGTCGGAGTCGGCCACGCCGGCCTTGTAGATGCCCTGGTTCAGCAGGTTGAACCAGTCCGACATGTTGTCGCTGCGCAGCAGGTCGGTTTGCGCGCGGCCGGCCTCGATCCAGACCTCGAGCGCGGTGAAGCCGTCGTCGAACGTGTTGGTGACCGACGGGTCCAGGCGCAGGAAATTGTTGGGATGACCCGCTGCCATGCACACGCCGCCGTCGTCGCAGGTGCGGCCGAAGCTCGGTGACGAGCACGTGCCGCCCGGACAGTTGGCGGGAATCGTGCACGAGGCACCGTCGTTGGCACCGCCGAGACAGATCGGGACCTCGCAGGGATTGCCGTCGAAGCTGCCGCCCACACACCGATACGCCACCGTGGCCGAGACGGGGGGAACCGCGTCGGTGTCGATGGCGAGCTGGTTGAAGTGCCCCAGAGAGTCACTGTTGAAGTGGTTGATCTGGATCACCTGCGAGGCCGGATTGAAGGACCCGAAGATCTCCGCCGGTGAAAGATCGTAGCTGCCATCGCTGGGATATCCCGCGCCATTGGGCTCGCCCGCCCGGCCCCAGTCCAGCGCGCCGCCGTCGACCTCGGCGGCGTTGACCGCCTGCGGCCATGCGTTGAAGTGACCATACTGGCTGGTGGTCATCTCTGCCGCGGGCGCGTTCGCCACCAGGTTGCCGACGCCCATGGCCGTGATCTCGTCGGAGAGATCGTGAATGAAGTCGTGATCGGTGTTGGCGAAGAAATCGACGCCTTCGGCGATCATCGTCAGGATGCGGCGCTCGCGCGAGACGGCGCTGTCGGGGCTGTTGAGCATGTGAACGTGCGTGTCGATGGAGACGAAGCCGCTCGTGTCGACGACACGGTTGACCACGGCCGACAGGTCGACGTCGTCACCGGCCTGCACCGTCAGGCTCTGGCTGTGCACGTCGTACTCGTACCCGCGCGAAGTGACGACCTGATAGGTGCCGGGCTCCAGCAGGAAATCGCCCGTCTGTCCATCGGCGCCGGCGAATTGAACGTCGACCAGACCGAAAGCATCGCCCTTGTTCTCGAACGGCCAGCCGAAGTAGCGGCCGACCATCTCGGCGATGCCACCCGCGAACTCACTGTTGAGAGGATCGGCCGCCTCGGGAACGCCGACGATGGAGACCTTGCCCGGTGACGGGTTGGAAAGATGGTCGGTGATCGAGATCGAGACCGTGGCGGTCCCGGGCAGATCCACGTCGAGCAGCGCCGTCTTCTTGTACTCGATCACGATCGGCGTCTCGGTAGGAGCGGGCTCGTTGTCCTCGAACGGCGTGCCCTTGGAACGAGTCGCGATGCGATAGCTCCCGACCGGGGCGTAGATCCGGTAGAACCCGGACTCGTCGGTCAGCGTCGAAGAGTAGACGTTGACGCAGTTGGTGGTCTCCGGACAGGCGCCCGGCTCGTTGATCCTGTTGTTGATCAGGGTCACGTGCGCACCGGAGACCGGAGCGCCCGCTACGGTGACCGTTCCCTGGACGGCCCCGGTTTCGCGAACGAACAGCTCGGAGCGAACCTTGGTCACGTCGGAGACGGTCTTGCCGATCACGAACCAGCGGCGCAGGGTGTTCTCGCCTCCGGCAGGAACCACGAAGGAGCCATCCGGCTTGTCGTCGGGATCGGAGAACAGCGTGTCGAAGAGATTCTGGTTGTTCAGCCACGCGAACACTCCCGACTGTGAGAATGAGCTGGTGTTGCGCGTCGTCATCGTACCCGTGGTCGTGGTCGGGAAGACCAGACCGTAGGTGACGCCGGCCGCATCGAACTGGCCCTGGAATGCCAGGAAATCCAGAGTCTGCCCCTGCGAGGCCGAATCGCTGCCGTTACGGATGAGCGTCTCGCCGTAGCCCTGTCCGGGACCGAACGGCTCGAGCTGACCGCTCGGATTGATGAAGTCTCCCACGTAGAGGCGCAGCGTGCTGGCGCCGAGGTTCTCGACCTTCGTCGCCACCTGCACATAGTTGCTGTACGGGCTCAGGATGAAACGCGTGCTCACCTGCAGCGGAAGGTTGCTGTCCACTGCGCTTTGCGGAACCGAAAGAGGCGGCTGCGTGAACACCAGTACGTCGGGCTGAATGGTATCGAACAGATCGTCGGGCCCGCTCGACTCGATGATCGCAGGCAATCCGTTGCTGCCATCGTTGACCACGACGATGCTGTCCGTCGCCTGCGTGGACGAGACGTTGATCATCGGCTGGATGCCCTGCCAGCTGTCGCGGTCCTGGCTTCCATCGAAGCGCGCGAGATCGGCGTCGATGAGCTGGCCTCCGTTGAGCAGGCTGAACGAGTGCTCACGGCCCAACCCGCGGATGACGGCGCGAATGTTGCCGTTGCGAATCATGTAGTCGCCGACCTTGCCCATCGCCAGAGGACCGCCGATGAGATCGCCGGAGTCGGCGATCTGGAACGCTTCGGCGCCCTGGGCGCCGGCCGTTGCCGGAAGGCAGGTCAGCTTGAACTTGGCCTTGTCCAGACTCGTCTCGTCGGCATCGACGAGAGTGGCTCCCACCAAAGCCTTGCTCGCGCTGAACGAGGGCAGACAGTAGTCGTCGCATTCCTGGTCGCTGGTGCAGCTCTGATTGGCGGGGGATCCGCATTTGCCCTTCTTCGCCTTGAGCTCGACGACCACGGGCAGATCCGCGTCGGTACAGGCCTGGCCGGCCGAAGGCAGGATGGCGTTGATGGCGTCCCCGATGGTGCGACGGTTGTAGACGGCGGTTGGCCGCTTGATGGCGTCGTTGGCGTCCTTGGCCGATGGCTTCGTGACGGTGAGCAGGTCGCCAGTGGCCGCCGCGCAACTCGCCGTCGGCACGTTGACGCAGGCGCCGATGCGGAAGTGGCACTTCCCGTTGACGGCGCCGTCTGCGTCACAGTCCTCTCCGTCCACGCACTCGATCTTCTTGGGATCGGCGGGCGGAGTTCCAGTGCCGTCCATGTCGACGGCAAAGCCGAGGCGGCAGTCTTCCTCGCTCTTGTCCACGAACAGGCAGTCGGCCGCGTCGTCGACGGTGTTGGTGTTCGGATCGATGCATCGCGCATGGGCGCTGCCGGCGCCAAACGTCAATGCCACTGCGGACAGGCCGGCAAAGCCGAGCCGGAATACGAATTTCATGAGACCCTCCCCAGGATCGTGAGAACGTGCCGCCGCGCGGCGTTCCGCCAAGCGAAAGCTATGGCGCCCCGGCGCTGCCTAAGTCAAGGAAGCGATTGAGCTGCGGCCGCCAATTTCGTGCATTCGGGACATGATCCGAGCGCACGCTCGGACTGCCGGAGGAGAGGCCCGTGGTTCGCCCCGCCCTTCACTCGTTGCCCGAAGCCTCGGGGGATGGGCGGTAGTAGCTCGGGCGCGCCGCCGGCAGCCCGCCGGGGCCGACCGGCACGCGTTGGTGCTGGCGGCGCGCCAGGCGCAGCAGCACCTTCAATGAATTCTCGAAGTCCTCGATGGGGCGCACTTCCAGCAATCCCGCATCGATCATGCCCTGCATGATTCGCCGCCCAAGGTCGGTGCGCGTGATGGTGATGGTCCAGTCCATCGACCCCACCCCTCCGCAGGAGATGTCGGCGAGTTCGGCGGAGAAATCACCGCAGTGATGGCATTCGGGACGCGCATGCTCCTGCGCGTCACGCAGGTTGATTTTCACGAGCTCGCCGTCCTTGCGGTAGACGAGCACTTCGCCCTTGACGTTGAACTTCTTGACGTCGGTAAGGGGAATGCCCAGCTCGCCCTCGATCTTGCGCACCATCAGGCCTTCGAAATCGAAGACCTCCGAGCACAGCAGGCCGATCCGGAGAGCGATACGCTCGACCGGGTCCTTCAGGCTCCGGGTCTGGCGATCGATCATCTTGTCGCGCTTGGTCTCGGTGTGGATGAAGCCCGTGTCGCGCAGCTCTGCCTTGCGCACCGGCGTGATCTGGCAGGGCACGCCTACGAACGCGACGCGCTGGCAGTCCTTGTCGACGGCCTGCTGGAGGGCGAGATCGTTGGGAACGTAGGTGTACCAGGAGCCGGCGGCCTCCACGATCTCTTCGACGGTGGTCGCGCAGACGGGCTTGGGCGCGCAGGGCCGCTCCGGGTCGGGCGCCGAGACGATGGCGCCGTCGATCTCGCCCTTCTGCATCAGGTGCACGAGCAGCGCCGTGACCACGCCACCGTCCTGGCAGACCTCCAGGATGCGCGGATCCTTGGCACGCGCGGCGTAGATCTCCTGGTAGGTTCCGAAGCCGCCGCGGTAGAGCCTGCCCTCCTGGCCGCCGAACACTGCCGAAGGAAGATGGAACTCGCGCGGAGCCAGGCGCGGACAGACCTGGGCGCAGACGTCGCAGCCGATTCCTTCGCTGATGCCGCAGTAGTCGAAGGCCGCGCTGGCCTTGGCGGTCTGCTTGGGCTTGCCGTCGATGTACTCGATGACGTTGTGCGGACACACCAGGACACAGGATCCGCATTCGCAGCAGGAGCCGTACTCGACCACGTCGTTCATCATGTCCTTGAACGTGGGCTTTTCTTTGAATGGATGGTCTTTCATCTTTCCTGCTCGGCCGCCGATAGCGGCGGATCTGCTGCGTTGGCGGCGGGCTCGCGTGCTCAGCGGGCAGCACCCCGCCTCCGCGCGCTCCCTCCGCCGCCGCCTTGCATCTCCACCACTCTCGGCGACCTCGGGTCGCGGTGCGCGTCGGAGAGGCATCGCTTCGCTCGCCTTCCGGGCGGCATCGCTTGGCTCGCCTTCCGGGCGGCATCGCTTGGCTCGCCTTGGAGTAGCGCGGGCTGGGCGGCTTGGCGTGATGCCGTTCGATCAGTCGTAGTGGAGGAGTGCAAACGTTGGGGTTGGGGCAAGGCGGGCTTTGCCGCCCAGGAATGCGAGCTCGATGAGGAAGCCGCATTCGACGACGGAGCCGCCGGCGGCCTGGACGAGCTCGACGGCGGCGCGGGCGGTGCCGCCGGTGGCCAGAAGATCGTCGAGGACGGCGACGCGGCCGTGGTGCGGGAGCGCGTCCTTGTGGATTTCCAGCGAGTCGCTGCCGTATTCGAGATCGTAGGTGACGGTGTGGCGGTCATGCGGCAGCTTGCCGGGCTTGCGTACGATGCACAGGCCCACGCCGAGCGCGTAGGCGACGGGAGCGCCGAGCAGGAAGCCGCGAGACTCGATCCCCACCACCGCATCGATGCGACCGCGGTAGCGCTCGGCCATGCGGTCGACGACCCAGGCCAGCGCCTCGCCGTTGGCGAGCAGCGGCGTGATGTCCTTGAAGAGGATGCCGGGCTTGGGGAAGTCGGGAACGTTTCGGATCAGGGCGGCGATGTCCATGCGTCAACCTGCTGGCGCCGGCTCACGGCCAGCTCAGATGAAGAGAAGCCAGCGCCTTCATCGATTCGTAGTTGGTCAGGTCCAGATGCAGTGGGGTCACCGAGACCAGGCCGTCGCGGATGGCGGTGAAATCGGTGCCCGGCTCGTCGTCGAACTCGAGCTCGGAGCCGCCGATCCAGTAGTACTTGCGGCCGCGCGGGTCGAGATTCTCGACGATGGCGTCGCCGTAGCGGCGCTTGCCCTGGCGCGTGATCGCAAAGCCGCTTGGTGGCTGCTCGGGTACGTTGACGTTCAGGAGCGTATCGGGCGGTAGCGGACGTTCCTTCAATGACGCGACCAGCACGGCGGCAAACGAGGCGGCGGCGTCGTATTGAAAGGTCACGCGTCCGACCTGCGAGAACGCCACCGCCGGGATTCCGAGCAGGACCGATTCCATCGCCGCCGACACGGTTCCGGAATACGTGATGTCGTCGCCGAGGTTGGCGCCGCGATTGATGCCCGAGACGACGAGCCAGGGCCGCTGGTCGCGAAACAGGCCATTGAGCGCCAGGTTGATGCAATCGGTCGGCGTGCCGTCGACGGCGAACCAGCCGGGGCGGATCTCTTCGGAACGCAAGGGCCGTTCCAGGGTCAGGGCGTGACTGACGGCGGAGCGCTCGCGATCGGGCGCGACCACGACGACCTCGTCGATCTTGCGAAGCGCTTCGACCAGCGCCAGCAGGCCCGCCGATTGGATTCCGTCATCGTTGCAGGCCAGCAGCATGGGGGGCGAGATGATTCCTTCGGTGGTGGCGGACGTCAAGGTGACCGGAGTCGTCCCGCAGCCCGGGAAAGGACGGGGACGGGCGCCATCTCGGAAGGCCGAAATGGAGCCAGTCCCCTAGTGGTCGGGGTGACTGGATTTGAACCAGCGACCACTCACACCCCAAGCGAGTGCGCTACCAGACTGCGCCACACCCCGACGAGAGGCCGCGGAAAATAGCAGGCGATGTCCGCAAGGCAACTGGCTACAGGTCGTAACCTGTCTCGCCGTGCGTGGTCAGGTCGATGCCGTGACGCTCGTCTTCCTCGCTGACTCGCAGCCCCATCGCCGCGTCCAGGACCTTTGCCAGGATCATCGTGACGACGAAGGCGTAGGCGATCGTAGCCGCGGCGCCGGCCAGCTGCACGCCGACGCGGCCGACGTTGCCCGCGTCGAGAAGACCGCCCGCCTTGTCCGGCGTCAGCGCCGTCAGGCAGAAGATTCCCGTGGCGATGGCGCCCCAGGTCCCGCCGACGCCGTGGACGCCGAAGCTGTCGAGCGAATCGTCGTAGCCGAGCCGGTGCTTGAGCATGACACCGCCGTAGCATGCCAGGGCCACCGTCACGCCGATGGCAAGCGCGCCGCCCACTCCGACGAAGCCGCAAGCCGGTGTGATTCCCACCAGGCCGGCAACCGCGCCCGATGCGAAGCCGAGAGCGCTGGCCTTGCCGCGATGCGTGGCTTCGATGATGGACCAGGTGATGGCGGCGGTAGCCGCGGCCACGTGCGTGACCACGAAGGCGTTGGCGGCGGTCGCGTTGGCGCCCAGTGCGCTGCCGCCATTGAACCCGAACCAGCCGAACCACAGCAAGGCGGTGCCGAGGAGAGTCATGCCGAGGTTGTGCGGCTTCATCGGCGTATGCGGGTAACCGATGCGGCGACCCAGCAGCAGCGTCAGGGCCAGCGCCGAGACTCCCGAGCTGATGTGCACGACCGTGCCGCCGGCGAAATCGAGCGCGCCCATCTTGAACAGCCAGCCGTCCGAGGCCCATACCCAGTGGCAGATCGGATCGTAGACCAGGGTTCCCCACAGCAGGATGAACACCACATAGGTGGAGAACTTCATGCGCTCCGCCACCGCACCGCTGATCAGGGCCGGCGTGATGATGGCGAACATCATCTGGAAGATCATGAAGACGCTGTGAGGGATCGTGTAGCCGGGCCACGGCGAGTCGTTGGCCACGCCATCGAGCAGCAGATAGCCGGTGCCGCCGATGAACGCGTTGCCTTCGCTGAAGGAGAGCGAGTAGCCGAGCACCACCCACTGCACGGTCATGACACCCATGGCCACGAAGCTGTGCATGAGCGAGGACAGGACGTTCTTGGGCCGGACCATGCCGCCGTAGAACAATGCGAGGCCCGGCGTCATGAGCAGCACGAGCGCTGCCGACATCAGAACCCAGGCCGTATCGCCCGTGTTCATGATGATGGGAACCTCCTCGGCCAACGCCATCGACGGCGCGGCGAGCGTCCATGCCGCCAGCACGAAGACAACGCATGCGGCTCTGCTGGCCATCCTCACTCCGTATCAGGAAAGGGAATCGCGGATCTGAACGAGCGTGTCGCGAATTTCGCGCAGGGTATCCATCTCCACCGCGGCGGACGCGCCGCCTTCGGCCGCAGCGTCGTTGCGAAGCTGGCGGCGCGCGCCTTCGATGGTGAAGCGCCGGTGATGCAGGAGGTCCTTGATGCGAAGCAGCGTCTCGACGTCCTTGCGGCGGTACAGACGGTGCTTGGAGCGGGTCTTGCCCGGCTTGATGACGCTGAATTCGGACTCCCAGTAGCGCAGGACGTAGGGCTTGACCCCGACGATCTTGGCCACCTCTCCGATCTTGAAGTAGAGCTTGTCGGGCGGGAGGCCCGTGCCCTCCCCCACTTCGACGTCGAGCTCGTCCTGGCCCTCGTCCTCCTCGATCACGCCGCGCCGTCCGAATTGATGGTGCGCTTGAGGACTTGGCTCGGCTTGAAGCTGAGCACGCGCCGCCCCGTGATCACGATCTCTTCGCCGGTCTGGGGATTGCGGCCCTTGCGCGGCCGCTTCTCGTTGATGACGAAGTTGCCGAACCCCGAGATCTTCACTTTCTCGCCCTGCTCGAGCCGGGCCTTGATGACTTCGAAGATCGACTCGACCACCTCGGCGGCTTCCTTCTTGGAAAAACCGACGCGTTCGTAGATGCGCTCGACGATTTCGGCCTTGGTCATTCGCGACGCCTCGTGTGCCGCCCAGGGAAGATCGGGAGCTGTCATGTACGAACTCGCGCCCGAAGTTGCTCGATCAGCACGTCTAAAACCTTCTCATGCAGGGCCGAGACCTCGGCGTCGGTAA
The DNA here is from genome assembly GCA_035626675.1 of Binatia bacterium. Classification (GTDB taxonomy): domain Bacteria; phylum Desulfobacterota; class Binatia; order UBA1149; family CAITLU01; genus DASPNH01. The sequence goes on along the minus strand of DASPNH010000121.1, from coordinate 6,629 downwards.
GCGTACGGTCGGCCGCCCGGTACACGATGGTGTACCCGAGTGCCTTCTCTTCCTGAGCGATTCCCGCGCCGCTGTACTCGTCGAAGACGACGATGCTCTCGATGCAGGGATCCTCCAGTCGCTCCACCACCTCGACCGCGGCATTGGCCGGCGTCTGGCGCGGGACGAGAAGGGAAACGTCTCGCGTCGAGCTCGGGAATCGCGGGATCGGACGCAGCCCCTGATGGCGCGGAGAATACTCAACGACCTCGGGGTAGTCAATCTCGGCCAGAAAGATTTCTTCAGTAATTTCCAGCTCTTCCGCGATATCGGGATGCAGCTTGCCGAGGTGGCCAACGACCGCCTCGCCCACCTGAACGGTGGCGCAGGAACGCGGGTGGTACTCCCCTCGCGCACTCGATGCAACGAAACGCATGGTCGCTGCGGGTGCCAGCAGGGCCAGCACCTTCTCGACCACGCCCTTGAGGTCGCCGAAGGCCGGCTGCTCGAGGCGGCCAAGCCTGCGGCCCGGCCGCGGCCCGCACAGCACGATGCCGAGAACGGAGCGCTGCTCGACGAGGTCGCCGCGGCGCGCGAAGGTCGAGCCGATCTGGAACAGATCGATGCGCGACTGGCTCGCTGCGACGTTGACGGCGACGGCGCTGGCGAGCGAAGGCAGGACACTGCGTCGCAGCTCGTCTTCGCCGGCACGGACCGGATTGAGCAGGCGCACCGCTTCGGGCGCGTCATGCAGGCCGGGGAAGCGCCGGTTGTCTGCCGCGGTCGCGAACGTCATCGCCAGATGCTCGCTCAGCCCGCTGGCGGTCAGCAGCGATCGCAGATCGCGCGCTGCCTTTTCGGTTGCCGATACGCGCACAGGCAGCATCGGCATGTCGGGCAGCACGGCCGGAATGCTTTCGTAGCCGCGCACGCGCGCGACCTCTTCTATCAGATCGATCTCGCGCTCGAGGTCGGTTCGGTGACCCGGCACCAGGACGTCGAAAGTCGGATCCTCGCCCACTGCCGACACCGTGCAGCCGAGAGCGTCGAGCACCGACTCGATCTCTTTCGGCGTCACCGCCGTCCCGATCACGCGTGGCACACGCGAGGAGCGCAGACGGATGCGCGCGCCCGATGTCGGTGCGATGCCGTCGCCGGCAATGGCGTCATCGACGCGGCCTCCCGCGATGTCGCCCAGCATGGCTGCAGCCCGCGCGAGTGCCGACTCGACCGCCGTGGCGTCGACACCGCGCTCGAAGCGGTAGGACGAGTCGGTGACGATGGTGTGGCGGCGCGAGGTCCGTCGCACACCGCCAGGATGGAACACGGCGGCTTCGAGAAGAATCTCCCTGGTCGCGGCGCTGACCGCACTCTCGTGTCCGCCCATGACACCGGCCAGTGCCACCGGAACGCGCGCGTCGGCGATGACCAGATCGTCGGCATCCAGCTCGAGGTCGCGCTCATCGAGTGTGCGCAGGCGCTCGCCGGCACGAGCCAGCCGCACGCGGATCTCGGGGCCCGCAACCAGTGCCAGGTCGAACGCGTGCAGGGGCTGTCCCAGCTCGAGCAGCACGAAGTTGGTGACATCGACGACGTTGTTGATGGAGCGCAGGCCGGCGCCGGCAAGGCGCGTACGAAGCCACGTCGGCGACGGCGTCACGGCGATGCCGCGCACGACGGCGCCGCGATAGAGCGCGCACCGGTCGCGAGCTTCGATGGTGACGCGCACGGCCGCGGCATTGGAGACGCTGGCGCCGGCTTTGGGCAGCGGACGCAGCGGTACCCGGCACAAGGCCGAAACCTCACGCGCGATGCCGCGCATGCTCAGGCAATCGCCGCGATTGGGCGTGATCGCCACCTCCAGGACGGCGTCTTCCAGACCGAGCAACGGCGCCGCCGCCTCGCCCGGCTTCAGCGCGCTCTCGAGAATGAGGATCCCGTCGCGATCCTGTGGCAGGCCGAGCTCACTGGCCGAGCACAGCATCCCCTGCGACTCGACGCCGCGAAGCCTGGCCGCCTTGATGTGCACGCCGCCCGGCAGCTCGCAGCCGGGGCGGGCCAGTACGACGGTATCGCCGGCCTTCATGTTGCGCGCGCCGCATACGACATCGCGTACCGAGCTGCCGTCGTCGACGTGGCAGAGCGTGAGCCGATCGGCGTTGGGATGCTGCTTCATGTCGGCGATGCGAGCGATGACCAGGGTATCGCCGTAGGTCAGCGCAGGCCTCTCGACCGACTCCACCTCCAAGCCGCCCATGGTCAGAGCGCGGACCACCTCATCGACGGGCGGCAGGTCGGCGACCAGCTCGGAAAGCCACTGATAGGAGACACGCATGGCGAAGGCTCAGAACTGTCGCAGGAAGCGAAGGTCGCCGTTGTAGAAAAGTCGGATGTCGTCGATGCGATACTTGAGCATGGCCACACGCTCGACGCCGAGGCCGAAAGCGAAGCCCGTCAGGTCCTCGGCGTCGTAGCCGACATGGGCGAAGAGCGCGGGATCGACCATGCCCGCGCCCAGTACCTCGAGCCAGCCGGTTCCCTTGCAGACGCGGCAGTCGCTGCCGTCGCGCCCGCATACCACGCAACCGATGTCGACTTCGGCGCTGGGCTCGGTGAACGGGAAGAAGCTCGGCCGCAGCCGCACGGGAAGATCGCGCTCGAAGTACTGCTGCACGAACGCCGTCAGCACGCCCTTGAGATGCGCGAACGTGATGCCGCGATCGACCATCAGCGCCTCCACCTGATGGAACATGGGCGAGTGCGTGGCATCGTCGTCGATGCGATAGGCCGCACCGGGCGCGATGATCCGGATCGGCGGCTTGCGCGACTTCATGACGCGGATCTGCACCGGAGAGGTGTGCGTACGCATGACGCCGCCGCCCTCGACGAAGAAGGTGTCGTGCATGTCGCGCGCCGGATGGTCGGGCGGAATGTTGAGGGCTTCGAAGTTGTGGTAGTCGTCCTCGACCTCGGGTCCTTCGGCGATCTCGAAACCCAGCCCGCCGAGAATGTCGCAGATCTCGCGAAGCGTGCGCGAGATCGGATGCACGCTGCCGAGCGGCGCACCGAAGCCCGGCAGCGTCACGTCGACGGCCTCACCGGAAAGGGCGGCCTGGCGGGCAAGCGCGCGCAGACCCGACTCGCGAGCGGTGATCGCGGCCTCGAGCGATTCCTTGGCGGCGTTGACCCTTTGCCCGAACGCTGGCCGATCCGCTGCCGCCATGCCGCCGAGCGCCCGCAGCGCACCGGTCAGCCGGCCCTTCTTTCCGAGGAACTCGACGCGCACGGCCTCGAGCGCAGCCGCCTCGCTGCTGGCGCGGACGCGCTCGAGCGCCTCGGCGGCGATGCTCTCGGGATCCTGATCGGGAGCCGACAAGCCTGCGCTCAGGCGGCCAGCTTGGACTTGGCCAGGGCGACGAGCTCGGAGAAGGCCGCGCGCTCGTTGACCGCCATTTCGGCCAGGGCCTTGCGGTCGATCTCGACGCCGGCCTGCTTCAGACCGTGCATGAACAAGGCGTAGCTCAGCCCCTCGTCCCGGGCGGCCGCGTTGATGCGCACGATCCAGAGGCGGCGGAAGTCGCGCTTGCGGACCTTGCGGTCGCGGTAGGCGTAGGTCAGGCCCTTCTCGACCGTCTCGCGTCCCTGACGGTAGAGCTTGCGCCCTCCGACGTAGCCCTTGGCGATCTTCAGGATCTTCTTGTGGCGGCGGTGGCCCTTCGTGCCACGTGTGACTCTTGGCATGGTCGTCTCTCCTTCGGCGGCGCGATGCCCGCTAGTCGTTCGGCAGGATGCGCTTGATCGCCTTGACGTCGACCTGCGCCACCATCGCGGACGAGCGCAGGCGTCGCTTCTGCTTGCGCGTCTTGCACGACAGCTGATGGCGGTGGTAGGCGCGGCCGCGCTTGATCCTTCCGCTCCCCGTCACCGAGAAGCGCTTGGCCGCTCCCCGTTTCGTCTTAACCTTCGGCATTGCTCTCTCCCTCTGCGGGCTTGGACGCCGCCTTCGGCGGCTTTTCCGCTTTCTCCGGCTTCTGCTTGGCGGGCACGACCACCACCGACATGTTGCGGCCCTCGAGCCTGGGCTCGCCTTCGGCCGCGGCCACGTCGGTGATCGTTCCCAGCACCTTGATGAGCATCGCCTTGCCCATGTCGGGCCGGCTGATCTCTCGTCCCTTGAAGAAGACGGTGATCTTGACCCGGTGTCCTGCCGCCAGGAAGCGCCGGATGTGGCTCGTCTTGAACTCGATGTCGTGGGCCTCGGTCCGCGAACGGAGCTTGACCTCCTTCATCTGCTGCGCCGGAGACGTGCTCTTCTTGCGCGACTCCTGCACCTTCTTGCGCTGCTCGTAGCGGAACTTGTGGAAGTCCATGATCCGCACGACCGGCGGCTGAGCGGTGCCGGCGACCTCGACGAGATCCATCGATTTGGCCTCGGCGATCTCTCGCGCATCGTTCAAGGTCATGATGCCGAGCTGTTCGCCGCCACTGTCGATCACGCGTACTTCACGAGCGCGTATCTCGCTGTTGATCCGAAAATCTGCTGCCTTGGCTATGGTACACCTCCGTTGCCGGGATGACTGCGCTGCCGCAGCCAGCCGACGAATGCATCCAGGCTCATCGCAGGCACCTGCTCCCCACCTCGAAGCCTGGGCGCAACGCTCTCGCTCGCCACTTCCTTGTCCCCGACGACCCCGACCACCGGGATCTTGCGAGTCTGAGCCTCTCGAATCTTGAAACCGAGCTTCTCGTTGCGCACGTCGGCGCGCGCGCGGAAGCCCTCGCCGCGAAGACGCTCGGCGAGCGCCTCGGCGTACGGGTTCTGATTGTCGGTCACCGTCACCAGCTGCACCTGTACCGGCGCCAGCCAAAAAGGCAGCGCACCGGCGGTGTGCTCGATCAGGATTCCGAGGAAACGCTCGAGCGACCCGAGCATCGCGCGATGGATCATCACTGGCCGCTGTTCGGCGTTCTGCGCATTGATGTAGCGCAGCTCGAAACGTTCGGGCAGCGAGAAGTCGAGCTGGATGGTGCTGAGCTGCCACTCGCGGCGCACCGCATCGAGCACGCAGAAGTCGATCTTGGGCCCGTAGAACGCGCCATCGCCGGCGTTCAGGCGATACTCGACGCCTTCGCTCTGCAGCACTTCGACCAGCGTCGCTTCGGCCTGCTGCCACGCCTCGTCCGACCCGATGGATTTCTCCGGCCGCGTCGACAGGTAGACGCGCGTCTCGGTGAAGCCGAAGACGCGGTAGGCATCGGCGATCATGCGGATGACCGAGCGGATCTCCCCGGAGATCTGCTCGGGCATGCAAAAGATGTGCGCGTCGTCCTGGCAGAACGTGCGCACGCGCGTCAGGCCCTGGGTGACGCCGGAGCGCTCGAACCGGTGCAGCCGGCCGAAATCGGCGAAACGGATCGGCAGGTCGCGATAGGAGTGCAGTTCCTCGGCGTACATCAGGCAGTGGGTCGGGCAGTTCATCGGCTTGACCGCGAACTGGCGCTCCTCCACCTCGGTGAAGTACATGTTCTCGCGATAGTTCTCGTAATGGCCCGAGCGATGCCACAGGTCCACGTCGAGCACCTGTGGCGTGATGACCTCGCGGTAGTCGTAGCGCCGGTACTGCGCGCGCACGTACTCGACCAGGAGGTTGTAGACGGTGGCGCCGTCGGGATGGAAGAACGGGCTGGCCGGCGCCTCCTTGTGGAAGCTGAACAGGCCGAGCTGCTTGCCGAGCTTGCGATGGTCGCGGCGCTTGGCCTCTTCGAGCCTCTCCAGATGTTCCTTGAGCGCCTTCTTGTCCGGCCACGCGGTGCCGTAGATGCGCTGGAGCATCGGATTCTTCTCGTTGCCGCGCCAGTAGGCACCGGCGACGCTGAGCAGCTTGAATGCGCCGAGACGTCCGGTGCTGGGGACGTGCGGCCCGCGGCACAGGTCGACGAAGTCGCCCTGCCGGTAGAGTCCGACGGTGGCGTCGCCGAGATCGCGGATGATCTCGGCCTTGAACACCTCTCCGATGGAGCGGAAGTACTCGCTGGCCTCGTCGCGAGGCAGGTCTTCGCGGGATACCGGATGGTTCTCGGCGACCACGCGCGCCATCTCGGCCTCGATCTTCTCGAGATCCTCGGGCGCAAAACCGGCATCGTACTTGAAGTCGTAGAAGAAGCCGTCCTCGATGACCGGGCCAATGGTGACCTGCGCATCGGGATAGAGTCGCTTGACCGCGTGGGCGAGCAGATGCGCGGTCGAATGCCTGAGCAGATCCAGGCCTGCGGCGCTGTCGGGAAGAATGGGCGCCAGGGTGCAGTCGTCGTGGAGCGGAGTGAACAGGTCGCGCGGCTTTTCGTCGATGAACGCTCCGATGGCGTTCCGAGGTAGCTCGGCGCCGAGAGCCTGCCCGGCGGTGGTACCCGCCGTAACACTACGAATGCCGCCGCCCGGCAGGGTGACGGTGATTTCTTTCGACATTCGCGTTCGACGATGAAGCCGGTGGTGCGTCCAGACAGGAAGCGGCGTGCAGGCCATGGGCCGCTGCCGCGTTTATGGGATCCTGCTGCTGACGATGATTCCGGCGCTCGTTCCTCCTTCGTGACGAAAGTGGTAGGCACGGGCGGAATTGAACCGCCGACCCCTACCGTGTCAAGGTAGTGCT
>DASPNH010000120.1:0-11748 GCA_035626675.1 Binatia bacterium | reverse complement strand
GACGGCGTTCATGTCGTCGCACTCTTCGACGCCCGTCTGCAGGAAACCGTCGCCACAGACCGCCGGCTCGCAGTTGGACAGGCAGGCGTCGTTGTTGTCGGCGTTGCCGTCGTCGCAGAGCTCGTCGATGTTGACGACGCCGTCGCCGCACTGGTGCAGGCCGAAGTCGATCGTCAGGTTCTGCGTGCCGGCCGCCAGCGCATAGTTGTTGGAACGCGCCGTGACCGGATCGCCGTCGCTGTCGAAACCGCCGTCTTCGCCGGCGAAGGCGTCGGTGAGGAAGTAGCCGACAGGCGAGACGATCTGGACGTAGTAGGTGCCCGCCGGGAGGTTGTCGAAGAGATAATTGCCGTTGAGCCCGGTCAGCTGCTGAGCGACGAACTCGCTCTGGCCGCCTGCCAGCACGCGGTAGAGCTGAACGGGCACGCCTGGCATCCCGGGCTCGCTTCCGTTGCGCGCCTGGACGCCATCCTTGTTGCGGTCGAGCCAGACGTGGTCGCCGAGAGAGGCGAGGTTCTCGGTCTGGCAGGTCGTGCCGCAGCCGTCGCCGCCGGTAGCATTGCCGTCGTCGCACTGCTCGACGCCGCTGCGCACGAAGCCGTCGCCGCAAACGGCGGTGGAGCACGTGTTCAGGCATGCGTCGGTATTGGATGCGTTGCCGTCATCGCAGCTCTCGACGCCGGTGCGGACGAAGCCGTCACCGCAACGCGCGGCTTCGCAGGTGGTGGAGCAGGCGTCGGTATTGACTGCATTGCCGTCGTCGCAGGCCTCGGTACCGGCGCGAACGAAGCCGTCGCCGCAGCGGGCCGCCTCGCACGTGTTGGTGCAGGCATCGGTGTTGGCGACGTTGCCGTCGTCGCAAGCCTCGGTGCCCGCCCGCACGAAGCCGTCGCCGCAGCGGGCCGCTTCGCAGGTGTTGGTACAGGAGTCGGTGTTGGCAGCGTTGCCATCGTCGCAGGCCTCGGTGCCGGCGCGCACGAAGCCGTCGCCGCAGCGCGAGGCAACGCAGGTGTTGAGGCACGCGTCGGTGTTGGAAGCGTTTCCGTCGTCGCAGGTCTCGCTGCCGTCGCGGACGTAACCGTCGCCGCACGTGGCGGTGATGCAGCTCGAGAGGCATGCATCCGTGTTGACGGCGTTGCCGTCGTCGCACTGCTCGCCGGAATCGACGACGCCGTTGCCGCACCGCTCGGTGGCGCATGTCGGCGAGCAGCCGTCGCCGGCGGTGGCGTTGCCGTCGTCGCAGGCTTCGACGCCGGCGCGCACGTGCCCATCTCCGCAGGAAGCGGCCACGCAGGTGCTCAGGCAGCTGTCGGTGTTGACCGCGTTGCCGTCGTCGCAGGCCTCGACACCGGCGCGAGTGAAGCCGTCGCCGCATCGGGCGTTGGCGCACGTGTTGGTGCAGGCATCGGTGTTGACGGCGTTGCCGTCGTCGCACTGCTCGCCGGAATCGACGACGCCGTTGCCGCAGGCTTCGACCGTGCAGGTGGCGGAACAGCCGTCGCCGCTGACTGCGCCGCCGTCGTCGCAGCCTTCGACCCCGGTACGCACGAAGCCGTCGCCGCAAGTCGCCGTCGCGCAGGTGTTGAGACAGGCGTCGGTGTTGACGGCGTTGCCGTCGTCGCAGGCCTCGACGCCGGCGCGGGTGAAGCCGTCGCCGCAGCGGGCGCTGGCGCAGGTGTTGGTGCAGGCGTCGGTGTTGACGGCGTTGCCGTCGTCGCATTGCTCACCGGAGTCCACGACGCCGTTGCCACACGCCTCGACGGCGCAGGTTGCCGAGCATCCGTCGCCGCTGGCGACGCCGCCGTCGTCACATCCTTCGACGCCGGTGCGGACGTACCCGTCTCCGCAGACTGCGGTGCTGCAGGTGTTCAGGCAGGCGTCGGTGTTGGAGACGTTGCCATCGTCGCAGGCCTCGACCCCGGTTCGAACGAAGCCGTCGCCGCAACGGGCCACGGCGCACGTGGTCGAGCAGGCGTCATTGTTGGAAGCGTTGCCGTCGTCGCAGGCCTCGGTGCCGGTGCGCACGATGCCGTCGCCGCAGCGGGCGGTGGCGCAGGTGTTGGTGCAGGCGTCGGTGTTGACCGCGTTGCCGTCGTCGCAGGCCTCGGTGCCGGTGCGCACGAAGCCGTCGCCGCAGGCGGCGACGACGCAGGTGTTCAGGCACGCGTCGGTATTGGATGCGTTGGCATCGTCGCAGGCCTCGACCCCGGTGCGGACAAAGCCGTCGCCGCAAGTCGCCGTCGCGCAGGTGTTGAGACAGGCGTCGGTGTTGACGGCGTTGCCGTCATCGCAGCTTTCCACGCCGGCGCGGACGATGCCGTCGCCGCAGCGGGCGGTCTGACACGTGGCGGAGCAGGCGTCGGTGTTGACGGCATTGCCGTCGTCGCACTGTTCGGTTCCGACCCTCAGGAACCCGTCGCCGCAAGTGGCGACCGTGCATGTGTTCAGGCAGGCGTCGCCGTTGGAGGCGTTGCCGTCGTCGCAGGCTTCGGTGCCGGCCCGGACGATGCCGTCGCCGCAGCGGGCTACCGCGCAGCTGTTGGTGCAGGCGTCGGTGTTGACGGCGTTGGCGTCGTCGCAGCCCTCGATGCCGGCCTGGACGAAGCCGTCGCCGCAGCGGGCCGTCTGGCAGGTCGTCGTGCAGGCGTCAGTATTGGAGAGGTTGCCGTCGTCGCATTGCTCGATGCCTTCGCGAACGCCGTTGCCGCAGACGCTGCGAAGGGTGCAGGTATTGGAAGGGCCGGTCAGCGTGCCGGTGCTGAACGTGCTGCCGTACTTGAGCGCCACCACCGTCGTCTCGGTGGCGTAGTTGGCATTGAGCGTGATGTAGTAATTGCGCGTCTCGCCGGTATCGAACCCGGTGTCGAACTTGACGCCATAGATGTCGGTGGTCGGATCGTTGCCGAACACCACCGTGCGCGGGCTGAGATCGTTCTGCGCGGGACCCCAGACGCCGGCCGCCGAAAGGAGCGAGGAGGACACGCACGTTCCCAGTTGGACCGTGAGGTGGCTGATCGCGTTGGCAGCGCTGTTGGAACGGAACGTGTAATACCAGGTGGATTTGCCGGTGGTCGGATAATCGTAGCGGACCGCTACGAAAGTGGCCTCATGCGGCCCGACCGTCAGTGCCGATGCGATCCCCGGAAGAGCGAAGGCGACCGCCATCGCGCACGCCAGAGCCGCCCGCCGGACTCGGTTGAAGTTTCGATTTTGAACGGGCCGGCTGGTAGGCCGATCCCCCCTTGTCTCGAGCAGCATAACAACCCCCTTGCTTGCTGCAGCCGGTCTACGTTTTTTAAACTTAGACCGTGATAAAATTAACGATCGCATTCTTTATCGGTTGACCCTGGACGTGCAAGCGGTTTTTGCCCCTCGGAGGCCCTTCGACAGCGATCCTGCCCATGGCGCGGTGGTCATTCGCGCGCAGGCGTGTTCGAAAATGTTCGAATTCTTGGGGGCTTGGCAGGGAGCTACGGCGAGCTTCGGGCCGCGCCAGGTTGATCAAAAAAATTTTGCTCGACCAAGAAAAGTGGTGATGCGCGCCCTGGAACGCCAGGGGTGAAGTGGGGCGGTCCCGGAGACACGACAGTTCTCTTGCGCTGAGCCGACGCTCCCCGCATCGTGCGCCGATGCCGTCCGAACAACCGCCCGCGACCTCCAAGTCGACCGCGCTTCAGTTCGAGTGCACGCAGTGCGGCAAATGCTGCTGGACCCGCGGCGAGTACGCCCACGTCTACGTGAATCGCGACGAGATGAAGACGCTGGCCACTTCCCTAGGGCTGGGGCTCAAAGAGTTCCGTTCCCGGTATACGCTGCGAGGCGACGATGGCTGGAGCGAACTGGATTTTCCGGACGGACGCTGCGTCTTCCTCGATCCGCAAACCCGCCTCTGCACGGTCTACGAGTCCCGCCCTACCCAGTGCCGTACCTTCCCGGTCTGGCCGGAGCTGATCCGCCGCGGCCGCTGGACGGCTGAGGCCAGACAGATTTGCGAGGGAGTCGGCAATGGCCCCGCCTTCTCCGTGGCCGAGGTCCAGGCCCGCATCACCGCACAGAAGCTGGCCGACGAAGCCGACTGAGCGCGCGGCCTTTGCCTATCGGTCCGCCGGCTGCGCGCCGGCGCAACTCGCCGCCGTCGTCATGGCTCGCAGGACGGCCTCCAACTCGAATACGTGATCGTCGTGAGCGCCAAGGTCGCGCAGCGCCTGTGCGAGTTCGAGAACGTACTCGCGATTGGCGCCGCTTGGACCATGACACGCCGCGATCTGGGCCGCGATCGCTTCCACGGCAGCCGTTCCGAGGTAATGGGGGTTGTCCGGATCTGCTACGTAAGCCACTGCGCGGGCAGGAGTTTCATCCTCGATCGTGACGTCGACCTCGACTCGGCGGTAACCGCCACGCTCGCGATGATCGAGCATCTCGACGACCGTGGCCGTGTCGGCGGCGGCTACGCGGAACGCGACACCGATGCAGCTTCCGGTCTCGGTTGGAACGAGGGTGACCACGCGACCCGGCGCTTCCGGTACGCCGCGGTGATCGGGCGACCCTTGCCAGAACCGGCGCTCCCACCGGTGCGCGACCGCTCGTCGTGACGCCACGAAGGAAAAGCCCGGTCGCCACATCAGCGACCCGTAGCCGAAGATCCAGGTGTCGTTCCTGGACATCCTGACCGCGTGACCTCTGAGCAGCAGCGGATGCATGAGGGCGGGGCCGCTCAGGCTTCGGCGCGCTCTTCGACGTGTTCGTCGTCGAGTCTGCGGACGCGGACCTGTGTGATGCGGCTGCCCGAGATGTCGACCACCACGATTTCGTAGCCGGCCAGCCGCACGCTCTCCCACCGCCTCGGCGCTCGACCCAGCTTGTTGAAGACGAGTCCGGCCAGCGTGTCTCCGCGTTCCGCGTGCAGGCTCCAGCCGGTCTCGCGATTGAAGTCGAGAACCTTGACGCGGCCGAGCACCTCGTAGTGATCGTCCCCGAGGCGGCGGATCGTCAGCAGCTCTTCGCGGTCGAACTCGTCTCGAATCTCGCCGACCAGCTCCTCCAGGATGTCCTCCTGCGTGACGATGCCGAGGGTGACGTTGAACTCGTCCTTGACGATGGCCATGTGCACGAAGGCGTGCTGCATGTCGGCCAGCAGCGGCAGGATGGGCTTGCGCTCGGGCACGCGCAGGACGTTCTTGAGGACGCCGCGGATGTCGGTGCCTCCATCCTGCACGTGCTTGACGAGGTCCTTGAGGTGCACGACGCCGAGGATGTGGTCGATCGATTCCTCAAAGACAGGGACGCGCGTGTAGCGCTCCTCGAGCATCGCGTCGAGGATCTCGCCGGCTTTGGTTTCGATCGGAAAGGCGGTGACTTCTGTGCGAGAGATCATGATGTCCCTGACCGTCATCTGAGCGGCGCCTGCGGCGGCGCCGATGATGGCGGCAAGGGAGCCGGTCTGGCTCGAGGCCGGCCCGTTCTGACTCTGCCGTGCCAGGCGCAGGATCTCCTCGGTGTTGGTGGGCACCCCTTCGCTTGCCGATCCGCCGACCATGCGCTCGACGGCCGGGTCGATGAAGCGGTCGAACAGGACGTGCAGGGGCCGCAGGATCTGGTGGATCAGATACAGCGGAATTGCCACGAACGTGGAGGTGCCTCGAGGATGGTGGGCGGCGATCGCCTTGGGGAAGACCTCGCCAATGAGGAACACGACCACCGTCATCACGACGGCCGACAGGGCCACTCCCAGGTCCACGCCGAACATCGAGACGAAAACCGCCGAAGCCACCGAGGCGCCGAGGATGTTGGCGATGTTGTTGCCGAGAAGGATGGTCACCAGTAGCCGGGAAGTCGACGCGAGCAGATCGCGAATCGCCAAGGCGGCCGGACCCTTCTGCGCCTCGATCTCCTTCTCCAGCTCATGCTCGCGCAACCGCAGCAGCGCCGTCTCGGAAGCGGAGAAGAACGCGGACAGTGCCAGGCACGCAATGAGGATGAGGGACGCGGCGAATAGGCCCATGAGGGTGAACCGATTGTAGAAACGGGCGGCCTACCGATGCAATGCGACGACGGAAGCAGAAGGCGCCGTCACGGGAGATCGGATCTGGCAATGGTGATGGGTGGAGGTCGATCGTCGTTCTGGTGCGAGGAGGGGGACTTGAACCCCCACGGCCTTTCGGCCACTAGGCCCTCAACCTAGCGCGTCTGCCATTCCGCCACCCTCGCAATGAAAGTTCGGGAGCGCCGTTTCTAGGGAGCCCCAGGAGCCTGGTCAACTGGCGCCGTCGCTGCTCCAGGGGACGGCGCAACCTTGTCCGCAGGAGCGGCCGCATCGGGCGCGGCGTTGCCCGCAGGTGCCGTCTCTTGTCGCGCACTCGGCGGTGCGGCCGCGGGCGCTGCGGGTGCCGGTGCCGAGGGTGCAGTACCGGGAGCTGCATCGGCTGGCGCTGAAGAGGCGGCTCCAGGCGGCGCTGCGGGTGCGGCGCCAGGTACGGCGGGTACCGCGTCCGGTGCTGCCGGCGCCGGCGCTGCGGCCGGAACCTCGGCAGGCGCGGCCGCATCGGGTGCGTCGGATGCCGGCCGTGCTTCGTCCGAGGCAGGCGGCGCCTCGGCTCCGAAAGGATTGGCCTGCGGGTCATCGGCCCCAGTGGCTGGAATGACGGCAGGCGGCGCGCCCTCGGCCGGTGCACTCTCGGCCTGCGGGGGCGCCGCGAGCGGCTCCGGAGTCGCATCGAACACCGACCCTTGTCGCGCCGAGATGACCGCAAGAAGCAGCGAGGTCGCCATGAACGTGATGGCCGTGGCGGTGGTCAGGCGCGCCAGCGGGTTGGTGGAGCTGCCTCCGCCGAACATGGGCGAGCTGGCGCCACCGAATGCAGCGCCCATGTCGGCGCCGCGGCCGGCCTGCAGCAGCACGACCAGGATCAGCACCAGGCACGCGATGACGTGAACGGATATGAGAGCGACTGTCACGATCGGAACTCCTGAAAATGGACGATGCGAAGGAAATCGTCCGCCGTAAGGCTTGCACCGCCGACCAGCGCGCCGTCGACGTCGGGACACGCCATCAATTCATCGACATTGCCGGGCTTGACGCTTCCGCCGTAGAGGATGCGCACGGAATCGGCGATATCGGCTGGCGCCACATCGCGCAGGATGGCGCGGATGTGGCCGTGGACTTCCTGGGCCTGCTCGGGCGTGGCCGTTCTGCCCGTGCCGATGGCCCACACCGGCTCGTATGCAATCACGAGCCGCGCCAGACCCTCGGCGGGCAGCTCGACGATGCCATGACGCACCTGCTTTTCGACGAGCGTCGTCGTCTCGCCGCCGTCGCGCTGCGCGAGCGATTCTCCCACGCACAGGATGGGCGCAAGCCCGCAGGCATCGGCGGCAGCCACTTTCTTGGCCACCGTATAATCGGTCTCGGCGAAGAACTGGCGCCGTTCCGAATGGCCGATGATGACGTAGCGGCAGCCGGCATCGATGAGCATGGGGCCGGAGACTTCCCCGGTGAATGCGCCGGCCGTTTCCCAGTACAGATTCTGTCCGCCGAGCGACACCGGCGAGCCGGCGATGGCGTCGGCGACCACCGGAAGCGTCAGAAACGGCGGCGCCACCATGGCTTCCCGACCTTCGAGGCCGCGACAACCGGCGGCGACCGCTGCCGCGAGCGTGCGTGCCTCGGCGGTGGTGCCGGGGTTGAGCTTCCAGTTGCCGGCCAGGAGTGGCGTTCTCATGAGGAGCGACCTCGTTTCGCTTCCAGCGCAGCGATGCCCGGAAGCGTCTTACCCTCGAGAAACTCGAGCGATGCCCCGCCTCCCGTCGAGATGTGCGAAATCTCGCCGCTTCGGCCGGACTGGGCCAGCGCAGCAACGGAGTCGCCGCCGCCGACGAGGCTGTGAGCGCCGGAGCTCGCGACCGCGTCCGCGACCGCAAGCGTGCCGGCGGCAAACGCGCTCCACTCGAAGACCCCCATCGGTCCGTTCCAGAACACCGTTGCGGCGCGGTGAAGGATTTCGGCGTAGCGCTTTTGCGTGCTCGGCCCGATGTCCAGGCCCATCCACCCCGATTCGACGGCTTCACCGCCGGTGACCTTGGCAGGCGACGACTCCTCGAATCGTTCCGCGACGACGTGGTCGGAAGGCAGTGCGATGCGCACGCCTCGCTTCTCGGCCTCGGCCATAAGCTCGCGCGCCATCTCGACCTTGGCTTCCTCGACGCGTGATGCGCCGACCTCGACGCCGCGTGCGCGCAGGAAGGTGTAGGCCATGGCGCCGCCGATCAAAAGGTCGTCGATTCGGCCCAGCATGTTGCGCATCAGATCGATCTTGTCGGAAACTTTGGCGCCGCCGACGATGGCGGCGAACGGACGAGCCGGAGATTCCAGCAGCATCGAGAGCGCGCGAACCTCGCGGAAGAGCAGGAAGCCGGCCGCGGCATCGCAGGCGTGTTCGACGATGCCGGCCGTCGAGGCATGGGCGCGGTGCGCGGTGCCGAAGGCATCGTTGACGTAGACGTCACAGAGCGAGGCCAGCTCGCGGGAGAAGGCCGCGTCGTTGGCCTCCTCCTCGGCATGGAAGCGCAGGTTCTCCAGCAGGACGACGTCGCGGGGCGCCATGGCGGCAACGTGCTGCTGCACGATCGGTCCGACGCAGTCCGGCAGCAGCTCAACCGGCGTTTCGAGCGCCGCCGCCAGCTCGTGGGCCGCCGGTCCCAGAGTCAGCTCCGGCTTCACCCTGCCGTCGGGCCGGCCGAGGTGCGAGGCCAGGATGACCTTGGCGCCGCGGCCGCGGGCATGGCGGACAGTCTCCAGCGCACCGCGGATGCGGGTGGCATCGGTGACCCTGCCGTTTTTGATCGGGACGTTGAAGTCGACGCGAATGAAAACGCGCGCGCCTTCGAGCGCCAGCTGTTCGATGCTCTTCAAGGCAAAGCTTCGCCGCTGCTACAGGCTCTTGGCGATCATCGCGGTGACGTCGCACATGCGGGCCGAGAAGCCCATTTCATTGTCGTACCACGACAGGATCTTGGCGAAGCCGGGCTCCAGCACCTTGGTGATGGGGGCGTCGAAGATCGAGGAGTGGCGGTTGCCGTTGAAGTCCGACGAAACCAGCTCTTCCTCGCAGAACTGCAGAATCCCCTTGAGCGGCCCATCGGCGGCGGCTTTGACGGCAGCATTGATCTCCTCGCGGCTGGGATGCTTGTCCGTCTCGAACACCAGATCCACGACCGAAACGTTGGGAGTGGGGACGCGGATGGCCATGCCGTCGAGCTTGCCCTTGAGCTCGGGCAGCACCAGGCCCACGGCCTTGGCAGCGCCAGTGGTGGTCGGGATCATCGACAGGTTGGCCGCACGCGCCCGCCGCAGGTCCTCGTGAGGAAGATCCAGGATCCGCTGGTCGTTCGTGTAGCTGTGGACGGTCGTCATCATCCCGCGGCGCAGGCCGAAGCTCTCGTGCAGGACCTTGGCGACGGGAGCCAGGCAGTTGGTGGTGCAGGAGGCATTGGAGATGACGTGGTGCTGGGCCGGATCGTAGGACTGGTGGTTGACCCCGTAGCAGATCGTCAGCTCGACGCCGGTTGCCGGTGCCGAGATGATGACCTTCTTGGCACCCGCCTCCAGGTGCTGCGCGGCCTGCTCGCGCTTGGTGAAGATGCCGGTCGACTCGACCACCACGTCGACGCCGAGCTCCTTCCAGGGAAGCTCCTTGGGGTTGCGCACCGACAGTACGCGCACCGTCTTGCCGCCGACGGAGATGTCGTTGCCCGAAACCTCCACCGCCGCCGGGAACGCCCCGTGCACGGAGTCATGCTTGAGCAGATGGGCCAGCGTCTGCGCGCTCGTCAGATCGTTGACGGCCACGATCTCGAACTCGCTTCGACCGAGCGCCGCGCGCAGCATGTTGCGACCGATTCTGCCGAAGCCGTTGACGCCGACTCGCATGCTCATTGCTCCATCCTCCCGATACGTGGAACTTCTCCCGGTGGTCGTGGCAAGAGGCCGATTTTCCAGGGAAAAGTATCCGCGCTCTTCTCACGCCCCCCGCTGCAAGTCAAGGTCGCGGACGATGCGCGCGATCATCTCGATGTGACCTCGCGCCGGTCAGCGTGCGTGCGCTCGTGCACCGTAACTTGTCGAAAAATTGACAGCCTGCGACGGCGGGAATACCTTCGCCCGCGTGGCGTGGCGGTAGGGTGCGGCGGCTCGTTCAGTGACACCTCAAGCTCAAGATCTTTCGTACTGGCACATGCTGACCGGGTCGGGACCGGTCGTGCTGGCCGTGCTGTACTCGCTCATTGCGGCGTCGATCGCGAGCTGGGGCATCATCCTGTTCAAGGCGCGTCAGTTCCATGCCGCACGCAAAGGGGCAGAGGAGTTTCAGCGCCTCTTCTGGGAGACTCGCAATCTTGCCGAGGTCTCACGCGCCTGCGCGCAACTCGGAGCCAACCCTCTCGCTGCGGTTTTCACGGCGGGGTACGAGGAACTGCTGCGGCTGCGCAACAAGAAGAAAGCGGCTGCGGAGGAGGGTCTGAGTACTGAGCTCGCCGGCGTCGCCAACGTCGAGCGCGCCATGCGCCGCGCCGCCACTCGGGAGCGAACCGAACTCGACAAGCTCCTGACGTTCCTGGCCACGACCTCGAGCACGACGCCCTTCATCGGGCTGTTCGGGACGGTCTGGGGAATCATGAATTCATTCCGGGGTTTGAGCGCAGGCGGACCCTCGAGCATCCAGGCGGTCGCACCCGGCATCTCGGAGGCGCTCATCGCCACGGCAGCGGGTCTGGCTGCCGCCATCCCCGCCCTGGTCGCATACAACCATTACGCGCGCGCCGTTCGCGTCATCGCCAGCGAGATCGACAGCTTCATCTCCGAATTCCTGAACATCGCCGAACGTCACTTCCTCAACTGAGACCATGGGCGGAGGAGACGATTCGGGAGAAGGCGGCACCGTAGCCGGCATCAACGTCACGCCCCTGGTGGACGTGATGCTTGTACTGCTCGTCATCTTCATGGTGACGGCGCCGATCATTCAGCAGGGCGTCGACGTCCAGCTTCCCCGCGCCGGCGGCAATTCGATGCAAGGGGACGACGTCGCACTGGTCGTCTCGGTGACGAATGAGGGAAAAGTCTTCCTCAACGACACCGAGACCAGCGCCGCCAAGCTGGCTTCCACGATCAAGGGGATCCTGGCCGAGAAGCCGCACCAGATCGTGTACGTTCGTGGAGACACGCGAGCGGACTACGGCATCGTCGTCGAGGTGATTGCATCGCTGAAAGCGGCCGGGATCGACAAGCTCGGTCTCATTACCGAGCCTGGAGCTACCTAGATGGCCACGGTCGCGCGCGATCCGGCGCCCGAGACTTTCGGGATGGCGCGCTTCGATCCGCGACTTCTTCGCGCGCTGGTGTGGTCGCTGGCGGGGCATGTCCTGGTCGTGCTCGGCCTTCTCGCGTATTCGCTGCTCGCGCCCACGCCACAGCCATTCGACATGCCCGGCGGGGCCATGGTCGACCTCATCTCGCCTCCGGGCGATTCGGCTGTCTTCAAGGTGGGGCCGCTGGCCGCACCGAAAGGCGGCAAGCCCCAGTCCGTCAAGCCCGCTTCGCCCGCAACCCCGCCGGCGGTCCAACCCGCGCCGCCCAAGCCGCCTGCCGCGCCGGTGACAGAACCGAAGGCGGAACCGCCGCCCAAGCCCAAAACCGAGGTGAAGCCGGACCCGCCGCCGAAGCCCGAGCCGAAGCCTGAGCCGAAGCCCGAGCCGAAG
>DASPNH010000119.1:0-17674 GCA_035626675.1 Binatia bacterium | reverse complement strand
CGACCGTCCGCTGATGCGAAAAACGAGCCACCTTTTCGGCGCACGGCGCTGCTTGGCAAGCCTGGCCGCGCGCGCCGGCCGCGATCAGATGACAGGTGAGCCGGCTTCCCTGGCCCGACCGCGTCTTCTCTCGGTCAGGTTGCGGATGACCGTGTAGAACACCGGCGTGAAGAACACCCCGAAGAAGGTCACGCCGAGCATGCCCGAGAAGACCGCGATGCCGAGCGCGAAGCGCATCTCGGAGCCGGCGCCCGAGCCGCGGATGAGCGGCAGCACGCCGAGCAGGAATGCCAGCGAGGTCATGAGGATGGGACGAAGGCGCACGTGGCTCGCCTCGACGACCGCATCGAGGCGGCTCATGCCCTGATCCTCGAGCTGCTTGGCGAACTCCACGATCAGGATCGCGTTCTTGGCCGCCAGTCCGATCAGCACGACGAAGCCGATCTGCGTGAAGATGTTGTTGTCCTTGCCGGTGATCCAGACGCCGGCCATCGCCGCCAGCAGGCACATCGGCACGATCAGGACGATGGCGAACGGCAGAGACCAGCTCTCGTAGAGTGCGGCCAGAACCAGGAACACCAGCAGCGCGCCGAGCGTGAAGACGAAGACCGCGGTGTTGCCCTGCTGCCTTTCCTGCAGCGCGATCTCGGTCCACTCGATGCCGGTGTTGGGAGGCAGCTCGCGCCGCGCCAGGGTCTCCATCATCGCGATGGCTTCGCCCGTGCTGACCTCGGCGCGCGAGGCGCCCGAGATCTCGGCGGCCGGAAACATGTTGTAGCGGCTGATCGCCGACGGGCCGGTGATGTCGCGCAGCGCGACCAGTGTTCCGAGCGGGACCATGTCGCCGTTCTCGTTGCGCACCTGCAGCTTGCCGATGTCGTCGGCCTCCATGCGCTCGGTGGCCTCGGCCTGCACGATGACCTGCCAGTTGCGGCCGAAGCGGGTGAAGTCGTTGGCGTAGGCGGAGCCGAGATAGACCTGCAGGGTCTGGAACACGTCGTCGAGGTCGACGCCGAGCGCCTTGGCCTTGGTCCGGTCCAGGTCCAGGTAGATCTCGGGCTGGCTGGCCCGGAAGCTCGTGAACAGTCCGACCAGGCCAGGCTGCGCGTTGCCGGCGCGGATCAATCCCTCGGTTGCCGCCTGCAGCCGCTGCGGTCCCAGGTCGCCGCGATCCTGGACGTAGAGCTTGAAGCCGGCCGTGTTGCTGAGGCCCGGCACCGCCGGCGCGCCGAACACCACCAGCGCCGCTTCCTGGATCTCCATGAAACGCTTGCGCAGCGTGTTGGCGATCGAGTTGGCCGACAAGCCCTGCGCGATGCGCTCCTCGTGCGGAGCCAGTATGATGAAGAAGCCGCCCTGGCTCGAGATGTTGCTGCGTGCCAGCAGCGAGAAGCCCGGCAGCCGGATGGTGTGCGCGACGCCGGGCGTCGAGTGCAGGATCTCGTCGACATGCGCCATCACTTCCTTGGTGCGCGACAGGCTGGCGCCGTCGGGAAGCTGGACGTTGCCGATGAGATAGCCCTTGTCCTGCTCGGGAATGAATCCGCTCGGCACCGTCTCGAACAGCAGTCCCGTCACTCCCATCAGCCCGGCGTAGACGACCAGCATGATGACGCCGTGGCGGATCGCGCGCGCCACGTTGCGGCTGTAGCCGGTGGTCAG
Source organism: Binatia bacterium (assembly GCA_035626675.1). Taxonomy (GTDB): domain Bacteria; phylum Desulfobacterota; class Binatia; order UBA1149; family CAITLU01; genus DASPNH01. The sequence continues at coordinate 16,012 of DASPNH010000119.1, read as the reverse complement.
GCGCGAGAAGCCGTTGTTGAACATGTCGAACAGGCGCAGCAGGCCGTGGTTGATCGGCCGGCGCAGCATCCATCCGAGGCCGGCGCCGATGACGGCCAGCAGCATCCACGGCGCCCATGCCGTCCAGCCGGCCCGGCCGTGCGCAGGCGAGGTGTCCATTCCGAGCAGCGAGGCGGCGGCCGGCTCGAGCAGCCACGCGAGCGCGACGCCGGCGGCAAGGGCGATGCCGAGCGGCGGCAGCGCCTCGCGATCGTTCTCGACCTCGTGGCGCGGCTTGATCAGCAGTACCGCGCGCGCCGGCGCCATCGTCATGGCGTTGACGGCCGAGATGATCGTGGAGGCCGCGATGGTCAGGCCGAACTGCCGGTAGAACTCGCCGCTGATGCCGGTGACGAAGGCGGTGGGAATGAACACCGAGGCAAGCACCAGCGTGATGGCGATGACGGGGCCGGTGATCTCCTTCATCGCCTCCAGAGTCGCCTCGCGCGCGGGCAGGCCCTTGTCCATCCAGCGCGAGACGTTCTCGACGACGACGATGGCATCGTCGACGACGATGCCGATGGCCAGCACCAGGCCGAACAGCGACAGGTTGTTGAGCGAGAAGCCGAGCGCCGACATGACCGCGAACGTGCCGATGAGGGAGACCGGCACGTCGATCATCGGCAGCAGCGTGGCGCGCCAGTCCTGCAGGAACAGCAGGACGACGAGGAACACGAGCACGAACGCCTCGATCAGGGTCTTGTAGACCTCGTGAATGGACTCGGCCACGAACGTGGTCGTGTCGTAGACGATGCGGTACTCGACGCCTTCGGGAAAGCTCTTGGCCAGCTCGTCCATGGCGTCGCGCACGTCCTGCGCCAGCTCGACCGCGTTGGCACCGGGCAGCGGGAAGATGGCCATGCCGGCCGACGGCGAGCCGTCGAGGAAACTGGCGCCGTCGTAGCTGCGCGCGCCGAGCTCGACGCGCGCCACCTCGCGAAGACGCGTGATGGCGCCGTCCTCGCCGGTCTTGATGACGATGTTGCCGAACTCCTCGGGCTCCAGCAGCCGCCCGAGCGTGCGCACCGTGTACTGGAAGTCGGTGCCCGCCGGCACCGGCTCCTGCCCGATGCGGCCGGCGGCGACCTGCACGTTCTGCTCGCGCAGGGACGCCATGACGTCGCCGGCGCCCATGTTGAGCGCGGCAAGCTTCTCCGGCTCCAGCCACACGCGCATGCTGTAGTCGCGCGCACCGAGCAGGTTGATGTCGCCGACGCCGGGCAGTCGGGCGATGTGCTCGCGGATGTTCAGCGTCGTGTAGTTGCTCAGGTAGATCTGGTCGTAGCGCTTGTCGGGCGAGATGACGTTGACCACCAGCAGCATGTTGGGCGAGCGCTTGCGCACGACCACGCCCTGGCGGCGGACTTCCTCGGGCAGTCGAGGCTCGGCGATGGCCACGCGGTTCTGAGTGAGCACCTGCGCGGTATCCAGGTTGGTGCCGAGCTTGAACGTCACCTCGATGTTGAGCCCGCCGTCGTTGGTGGCGCGCGAGAGCATGTAGAGCATGTTCTCGACGCCGTTGACCTCCTGCTCGATGGTCGCGGCCACCGTCGATGCGATGACCTCGGCGTTGGCGCCCGGATAGACGGTCGAGATGTTGATCGTGGGCGGGACGATCTCCGGATACTGCTCGACGGCGAGGTTGGGCAGGGCCACCAGGCCCAGCACCACGATGACGACCGAGAGGACGGTGGCGAAGATGGGCCGGTCGATGAAGAAGCGCGCGAACATGCCTCAGTGGCCGGCAGCGGCAGGCTTGCTCGCAGGCGCGCTGCCTGCCGGCGCGGCGTTGCCGGTGCGCGCGGCGTTGGCCGGCGTGGCATTGCTCGCAGGCGCGGCGTTGCCTGCCGGCGCGGCGTTGCCTGCCGGCGCGGCGTCGCCTGCCGGCGCGGCGTTGCTCGCAGGAACGGCGTTGCCTGCCGGCGCGGCGTTGCTCGCAGGAGCACCGTTGCTCGCAGGAGCACCGTTGCTGGCGGGCTTCTTCGCGGCGTCCAGGATGCCGCCGGTCGGCTCGGCCGCGGTCGAGGCCTCCATCGTCGTTTCGTGCGCCACCACGCTGATTCCCGGTCGCGCGCGCAGCAGTCCGTTGACGATCACGCGCTCGCTGTCGGCCAGGCCGCCGAGGATCGCGCGCATGCCGTCGTCGGTTCGCGAGCCGAGGCGCACGATGCGCGGCTCGACGACGTTCTGCTCGTTGACCACCAGCACGTACTTGTTGCTCTGATCCGTGCCGATGGCGCGCTCGGGCACCAGCAGCGACGGCACCGGCGGGCCGAGGCTCAGCCGCACGCGCACGAACAGGCCGGGCTGGAACAGCGATTGGGGATTGTCGACGACGGCGCGCGCGCGGATGGTTCCGGTGGACGGGTCGGCTTCGTTGTCGACGAAATCGAGAACGCCCTTGTGCGGATACCCGGTCTCGTTTCCGAGCCCGACGTAGACGGGAAGCGCCAGCTTGCGAATCTCGGAAGTGGCCACCGGCTGGCCCGAGGCAAGGCGCCGCTCGCGCTGGCGCAGCACCATGCGCTCGTCGCAGTCGAAGTAGGCGTACAGCGGATCGATGGTGACGATGGTGGTCAGCACCGGCGAGTTGACGCCGGCCTGCACGAGATTTCCGACGGTGACGGCCGTGTTGCTGATGCGTCCGCTGATCGGAGCGGTCACGCGCGTGAACTCGAGGTCCAGGCGCGAGGCGTCGAGCTTGGCCTCCGCCGCGCGAATCTCGGCGGTTGCCGAGTCGCGCGCGGCAATGGCGGCTTCGAGCTCGCTCTTGCTGGCGGCGCCTTGCGGCAGCAGGCGTGTGGCACGCGCCACGTCGGCCTCGGCCTTGCGCAGCGCGGCCTGCCAGCGGCCGACGTCCCCGGACGACTGCGCGACCGCCGCCTCGTAGGGCCGCGGGTCGATGACGAACAGCACCTGGCCCTTCTCGACGAGCGCGCCGTCGGTGAAGTTGACCTCGACCAGATAGCCCGAGACGCGCGCACGGATCTCGACCTTGTCGACCGCTTCCATGTGGCCGCTGGCCTCGAACATGTCCTCGACCGGTCGCGTGATCGGTCGCGCGACGCTGACCTCGGGCGGCGGCAGCTCCGCAACGGCCGGGCCCCGATTGCCACAGGCCGACAGCAGGAGCGCGAGCGCGAAGAAAGCGGACGAATGAACGAGACGGGGACGATGTTTGGCGCGCAGCCGGGCGCGCAACGACCTACGGCTCATCGTCGTTCTCCAGCATGCTGCCCCAGCGCGTGCGGGTTCGCATCTGGGCCTTGGCGGCGTCGGAGAGGAAGTCGCGGCCCGCGCGGATCTCCCAGCCGCCGCCGAGCGCGCGGAAGAGCGAGACGAGGCTGCCGGCCTCGGTGCCGCGGATCTGGACGTAGCGGTCGTGTGCCTCGACCAGGAACTGCTGGGTGTCCAGGACGCGCGTGTAGTCGGCTGCGCCCTCGCGGTACTGGATCAGCGCAAGGTCGACGGCACGCTGGGCGGCGCCGATGCTGCGCTCGAGCGCGTGAGCCTGCGCGCGCGCGCCGAGGTAGTTGGCTATGGCGTTCTCGACCTCGCGCTGCGCGCGCAGCACCTGGCCTTCGTAGTCGGAGATCAGCGCCTGGAAGCGCGCGTCCTGGATGCGCACCTCGTTGACGATGCGCGCGAAGTCCAGGATGCGCCAGCGAAACTGCGGCCCGCCGAATGCGTCCAGGGCGCTGCCCTTGAAGAGGTCGCCGAGGTTGTCGGCCGAAAGGCCGATCTCGCCGCGCAGCGACAGGCTCGGCATGTACTCGGTCAGCGCGATGCCGATGCGCTCGCTTTGCGCGGCCAGGCGGCGCTCGGCCTCGCGCACGTCGGGACGGCGCCGCAAGAGCTCGGCCGGGACGCCGACAGGGACGGCATCGGGCACCGAGGGGATCTCGGCCGGTCCGGTGTGCAGCTCGGGCAGCGAGGTGGGCGGCAGACCGAGCAGCACGCACAGCGCGTCCTCGCTGATGACGAGCTGCGCCTCCAGGCTCGGGATCAGCGCGCGCGTGCTCTCCAGCAGCGAGGCCGCCTGCGCCGCGTCGAGCTCGGTGACCGCGCCGCCGCGGAAGCGCACGTCGGCTATCTCGAAGCTCTGCTGCTGGATGTCCAGGTTGCGGCGCGCCACCATGAGGCGCGTCTGCAGGGTGCGATAGCGCACGTACTCGGCCGCGACCTCGCCGAGCAGGCTGACCAGGACGTCGTCATAGCTGGCGATACTGGCGGCGAGCTCGGCATCGGCGGCCTCGATGGCGCGCCGGTATTTGCCCCACAGGTCGAGCTCCCAGAGCGCCTCGTAGCCGATGCTGAAGTCGCGCCGCGTGCCCCGGATCCCGTCCGGCTGCGCGGTCGAGGACTGCGCACTGGGGTCGGTGAAGGTCAGGTCGCCGCGCGCCGCGTGGTCCTGCGGGAAGAGGTCGGCGGTTGCCAGGGCGCGTCGCGCACGCGCCTCCAGGACGCGGGCGCCGGCACTGGCCAGGTCCGTGTTGTTGTCGTAGCCCTGCACGATGAGCGAGTTCAAGGCCGGGTCGCGAAAGACGGTCCACCAGTCGCGGTAGTCACCGGTCTCGCGCGTGACCGCCTCACCGTCGGCGCCCTTCCACTGCTCCGCCAATGGCGGCGCGGGCGGGACATAGGCGGGCCCCAGCATGCAGCCGCACAAGAGCATGGGAGCGGCGACGATGACGAGCGCAGCGGGGCCGACGCTGGTGGCCGTGATGGATGTTCGGCGCGGCAATGGAAGGATTCCCCGCAAGGTTGTTTCGCCCAGGCGGGAGGGTTTCGCAATGCGACGCCTTTGCGCTGCGGCACGCACGGGTTAGTTATGCGCGCACTGCCTTTTGTGGCACGAGAACGGCGTGAGCAACGGCGAGCAAGGCAACGGCTGGTCCATCATCAAGAGTTCGGACCTGTATCAGGTTCGCGGCTGGGGTGAGCCCTATTTTTCGGTCAGCGAGCGGGGCACGGTGCTGGTCACGCCCGATCCGGAGAAACCGGGCCGCACCATCGATCTGTACGAGTTGGTCGGAGACCTGGAAGCGCGCGGGCTGGACCTGCCGCTGCTGATCCGTTTCAGCGACATCCTCAAGGATCGCATCCGGCGTCTGAACGAGTGCTTTCACAAGGCCATCGCCGACTACGGCTACCCGGGAACCTACCGCGGAGTCTTCCCGGTCAAGGTCAACCAGCAGAAGCACCTGATCGACGAGGTCGTCGAGTTCGGCCAGCCCTGGCAGTACGGGCTGGAAGCCGGCTCGAAGCCCGAGCTGCTGATCGCCCTGTCTGCCATCAGCGATCCCAACGGCCTGATCATCTGCAACGGATACAAGGATCGGAAGTACATCGAGACGGCGCTGCTGGCCCAGCGGTTCGGCAAGACCGTGATCGTGGTGCTGGAACGGCCCGAAGAGCTCGACATCGCGCTCGAGGCCTTCGAAAAGACCGGCATCCGTCCCTGCCTCGGCGTGCGCGCCAAGCTGTCGTCGCGCGGAGTGGGACGCTGGAAGAACTCGGCCGGCGACCGTGCCAAGTTCGGATTGACGGTCAGCGAGATCGTCGAGGTGTGCGACCGCCTGGGCGCCGCGCAGATGCTCGACTGCCTGCAGCTCCTGCATTTTCACATCGGCAGCCAGATCTCGAGCATCATCCCGATCAAGAACGCGATGCAGGAGGCGGCCAACCTCTACGTGGAGCTGGCCAAGCTGGGCGCCGAGATGCACTACATCGACGTCGGCGGCGGTCTGGCGGTGGACTACGACGGATCCAAGACCGACTACCATGCCTCCAAGAACTACAACGTGCAGGAGTACGCGCACGACGTGGTCGCCGCCATCCAGGAGTCGTGCACGAAGGCGAACCTGCCGTGCCCCGTCATCATCAGCGAGAGCGGGCGCGCGGTCAGCGCGCATCAGTCGGTGCTGGTGTTCGAAGTGGTCGGCACGCACGAGGTGCGAACCGACGAGGCTGCCGATCCGGGGCCCAAGGCTCCGACCGTGCTCAAGCAGCTGTGGGAAACCTTTCTGGGCATCCAGCCGAAGAACCTGCAGGAGGCCTATCACGATGCCCAGCAGGGCAAGGAAGAGGCCGAGAGTTTGTTCAAGCTCGGGTTCCTCAGCCTGCGCGAGCGCGGTCAGGCCGAGCGCCTTTTCTGGGGATGCTGTGCCAAGATCGCGGCCACGGCGCGGCGCCTGAAGCGGGTGCCGGAGGAAGTCGCCGAGCTGCCCGAGCAGCTGGCGGCGATCTACTACGGAAACTTCTCGGTGTTCCAGTCGGTGCCCGACAGCTGGGCCATCGACCAGCTGTTTCCGATCCTGCCCATCCATCGCCTGGACGAGGAGCCGACGGTGCGCTGCGTGGTGGCGGATCTTACCTGCGACAGCGACGGCAAGATCGACCGCTTCATCGACGTCGAGGATCCCAAGCAGGTGCTCGAGGTCCACAAGGTGCGCGCCGATCAGCCCTACATGATGGCGATCTTCATGGCGGGCGCGTACCAGGAGATTCTCGGCGACCTGCACAACCTGTTCGGCGACACCAACGCCGTGCACGTGCGGCTGAGCGAGGACATCGAGGACGAGTACGAGGTCAGCCACGTGGTCAAGGGCGACTCGATCCACGAGGTGCTCGATTACGTCGAGTACGTCCCCAGCGTGATGGTCGAGCGCATGCGGCTGCAGGCCGAAAGGGCCAAGCGCGAAGGGCGCATCACCGTCGATCAGGTCAAGCTGCTGCTCAAGCACTACGAGGAGAGCCTGGGCAGCTATACGTATCTGACCGACGACTGAGGCGCGCGCTTGCGCAAGGTCGTGGCTCGAAGGGCCGACGGACGACGATAGCGGGCCATCTGCTGCGTCGGACGGCGGGTCGCTCTCTCCGGCGTACAGGAAGCACGCCTGCGTTCGCTCCGCCGCCGTCCGCCTTGCAGCTGGCCCATTCTCGCCGCCGGCGCTTGAAGGGGAATGGTCTGGCGGTCCGCAGCGTTGATCCTGGCCGCTATTCCCGCGCCCTCTCCAGATCGCCGATCGGCAGGAGGATGTTCGCTGCGCCGCTTGCCGACGTCGTGCCGGAACTCGCGCCGCCGACCACCAGCGGCGCCTTGCCGTCCCACTTCTCGACGATCTGCAGGCCGATCAATGTCGGGTTGTCGGTCAGCGCGCTGCCGCGAATGCGGATCGATTCGGCCTCGGCCTTGGCGCGGATGATGACGGTCTGCGCTTCGATCTCGGCCTTCTGCTGCAGGTACTTGGCCTTGGCCGCCTCCTGCTCCTGCACCATCTTGGCTTCGATGGCGGCTTCCAGCTCCTTGGTCAGCGTCAGGTTCTGGATTACCAGGTCCTGGATCTCGAGCAGGTCGCCGATCTTGCTGCGCGCAGCCGCCAGCGCCTTCTGCTTGATGGATTCGCGATTCTTGACGATCAGCTCGGCGCTGCTCAGCGCCGTCACTTCCTTGAGCGCTTCCTGCACGCGGGGTGCGACGAGATTGTCGAAGGGGTCGCCGGAATATTCCTGGAAGATGCGCACCACCGATCTTTCGGGAATGCGTACCAGGACGTTGACGACGGCGTTGACCTGCTGGAGGTCCGAGGAGTAGCACTCGGCGGTCAGATCGCGCGTCTGCTGGCGAATGCTGACGGGATAGATCTGGGTGACGAAAGGGCTCTTGAGCCCGAAGCCCTCGGCGCGAAACTCCGGGACCACGCGGCCGAGCCGTACCTCCACGCCGCGATGCCCCGGCGGCACGATGTAGGTGGAGGAGTACAGGACGAAAGCCACGGCCAGCAGCAGCAGTCCCAGCGCCGGCAGGTAGCGCAGATACGGCGGGTTGGTTTCAGGGCCGAGCAGCCGCGGCGAGATTCCCTTGTTCGGATCGAAAGCCATGGCCCGATTAGGCGGGTGGGGCGCTGCGCGGTCAACATGGCGCACATGTGGCAGTACGAATCGCGTCGCGGCGTGCTGCAAACCGCATGTGATGCCTCTACGCTCGATCCATGGCCGAGGTCGCTCTGATCGCAAACGGCTGCAGCCGCGAGGCATGGCTTCGCTATGGCGCCGACGCCCTGGGCGCCGACCTCGAGACGACCGAGGTCTTCGAGCTGGCGGCGGGCGGCGAGGCCGTGAACGCGACGCCGCGGGGGAACGACGGCGAGGCGCGGCTGCGACCTCCGCATCTCGACCGCGCGGGACCTCTGCGCGCCTACCCTTCAGCAACTCCGCCCGCAGCTTCGTCGGCCACGCGTCGCCTCGGCGCCAGCTTCGAGACTCACGAGACCGACCACACCGCCGACGAAGGCTTCGTCGTCACGGCGCGCTCGCGATCCGATCTGCTGTGCGGAGCCGCCGAGGCTCTGGCCGCGCTCATGGTCGACCCGCCCAGCATCGAACTGCGCGAGGAGCGCGTGTGCGGCATCAAGGTGGAGGCCGCCGAACTGGTCCCTGACGACGAACGCCTCTTTCGCTGGCTGTCCGAGGTTCTCTATCTGATGGACGCGCACCGCTTCGCCATCCGCCGCGTCGTGCTGCTGCGCGACGACGAAGACGGCGTCGAAGGCCTGGCGTGCGGAGAGCCGCTGGACATGGACCGGCACGCGGTACGCGGCGCGATCAAGGCCATCACCTACCACGGCATGGAGATCGAGCGGCGAGACGACGGCGCCTGGCGCGCGCAGGTCGTCGTGGACGTGTGAACCTATGATGCAACTGGAACGACTCGACGAAGTTCGCTGGCGCCTGCCGCGCCACGGCGCCATGCGCGTGGACGGCATGATCTACGCCGACGACGTCCTGATGACGCACATCCGGAACGACCCGTGCGTGCAGCAGGTCGCCAACGTCGCGACGCTGCCGGGAATCGTCGGCCATGCCCTTGCGATGCCGGACATCCACTGGGGCTACGGATTTCCCATCGGCGGCGTGGCGGCGTTCGATCCGGATCAGGGCGGCGTGGTCTCGCCCGGCGGCGTCGGCTACGACATCAACTGCGGCGTGCGCCTGCATGCCACGCATCTCGAGCGCGAGCACGTAAAGAAGGACCGCGATCGCATCGCCGATGCCCTGGCGCGCGCCGTTCCTGCCGGCGTCGGCGTCGGCAAGCCCGATGCGCGCGTGGCCGATCTCGACGCCATCCTGGCCGAGGGCGCGCGCGGACTGGTCGGCACGGGCATCGTCACGCAGGCCGATGTCGATTCGATCGAGGAGGGCGGCCGCATTCCGGGCGCCGTTCCCGAGTACGTCGGCGACCGGGCGCGCCAGCGCGGCCACGGGCAGATCGGCTCGCTCGGCAGCGGCAATCACTTCCTCGAGCTCGACGTCATCGCCGAGGTCTACGACACCGAGGCGGCGGCCAGGTTCGGCCTGATGGAAGGCGGCATCACGCTGCTGGTGCACAGCGGCTCGCGCGGCCTTGGACACCAGGTCTGCGAGGACATGCTCGGCGTCATGCTGCGCGCCGCTGCGGCAGTGGGCATCACGCTTCCCGACAAGCAGCTGGCGTGCGCACCATTGTATTCGGCCGAGGCGAAACGTTACCTCGGCGCGATGGCGGCGGCCGCCAACTTCGCGTTCGCCAACCGCTCGCTGATCGCCCATCGCGCGCTCAACGCTCTTGCTGCGGCCACGGGCCGAAAGAAGGAAGACCTGAAGGCGCGGCTCGTCTACGACGTCTGCCACAACATCGCCAAGTACGAAGAGCATCACGTCGATGGCCGCCCGATGCGGGTCTGCGTGCATCGCAAGGGGGCGACGCGCGCGTTCGGTCCGGGTCATGCGAGCCTGCCAGCCAACTACCGGCAGATCGGGCAGCCGGTGATCATCCCGGGTGACATGGGCCGCTACAGCTACGTGCTGTGCGGGCAGCAGGGCGCAATGGACGAAACGTTCGGAAGCGCGTGCCACGGCGCGGGCAGGCTGCTCGCGCGCAACCGGGCAAAGAAGCTGGCCAGCGGCAAGGAAGTGCAGAAGCGCATGGCGGGACGAGGCATCGCCTTGCGCGCGGCCAGCATGTCGTCGGTGTCCGAGGAGGCGCCGGAGGCCTACAAGGACGTCGCCGACGTGGTCGGTGTGGTCGAGAAGGCCGGCATCGCAAGGCGCGTGGCACGCCTCGAGCCGCTGGTAGTGGTCAAGGGCTGAGACGTCGCGACCGCGCGTGCGTTGCCGCGCTCGCCGGTAACGGCGCGAGACCGGCATTGTCCTTGGATCGCGGATCGGCCTCGTCGCGCCGCAGTCTCCGTCATTGCTCACCGGCATTTGACCCTTCACGAGGCCGGGGCAGTTTGAGCGGGATGATCTCCAACAATGTGCGTTTTCCGGACCCGACGCTGACCCGCCGGCAGGTCCTGAAGATCGCGATAGCGGCTGCGCTGCCGTGGCATCTTCATTCCTGCACCGGAAGTCACGAGGACGGTCCGCTGCAGGTGGGCGGACTGCCGGTGACCTGCAACCTGACGATTCCGGTTGCCTGCACTTCCAGGGCCGCGGCCAACCAGAAGCTGGCGGCTGATGCGCCGCGCTTCGAGTACACCTACAGCAAGTACAGTGGCTGGCCCGAGATCAAGGAGTCGCTGATGGCGGGCCGCATCCAGGCGGCCTACATGCTGGCGCCGCTCGTCATGGACCTGGCCGACAAGAAGATCCCCGTCAAGATCGTCTCGCTCGGCCATCGCTCCGGCGCCGTCATCATGGTGCGCACCGAGTCGCCGTATCAGAAGTTCCGCGACCTGGCCGGCAAGCGCATCGCCATCCCGAGCCGCTTCGCCGTCGATTTCCTGTTCCTGCGCCGCATGCTCGCCGAAGAGAACATGACGGTCGATGAGCTCGAGATCATGGAGATGCCGCCGCCCGACATGCCCGCCGCCCTGTACGCCAACGCGGTCGACGCCTACTGCACCGGTGAACCGTTCGGCGCCGCCGCCCAGCGCGCCGGCTATGCGCGGCCCCTGCGCATGACGCGCGACGAGTGGCCCAAGTACATCTGCTGCGTGCTGACGGTGCGCGAGGAGCTGATCGCCTCCAACCGTCCGCTCGTGCAGGACCTCGTCAACCACGTGCTCGGCGCCGGAGTTTGGCTCGACCAGCAGCAGGCCAACCGCGACAAGGCCGCCGAGCTGGCGGCCGGGCGCGAGTTCTTCAATCAGGACCCGAACATCATCAAGTTCGTGATGGAGAACCCGACCGATCGCGTAACCTACGGCGACCTTCGCATGATCCGCTCCGAGTTCGAGGAGCTCATGCAGCTCTCCATCCAGGCCGGGACGCTGAAGCACCCCGTGCCCTACGAAAGCTACATGGACGAGAGTTTTGCCAAGGCCGCCACGCCGGCCGCGATCACGGTCTGAGCACATGAAGCGTATCGTCGTCATCCTCGCGGCGGCCCTGCTGCCCGCGCTTCTCGTTGCCGCGCTGCCGCTTCGTGCAACCGCAGCCGAGCTGAAGGCCGGCACGTTTGCGCCCGCGCGCCAGGCGCCCGACTTCACGCTCCGCGGCTCGGACGGCACCGATCTGACGCTGCAGCGCTATCGCGGCAAGGTCGTGATCCTGTTCTTCGGCTTCACCAACTGCCCCGCAGTCTGCCCGACCACGCTCTCGACGCTTGCCAAGGCACGCAAGCAGCTGACGCCGCAGGAAGCCGCGCAGGTCCAGGTCGTCTACATCACCGTCGATCCCGAGCGCGACAGCCAGGCGCGCCTGAAGGAGTATCTTGCCGGTTTCGACGCGACCTTCGTCGGCGGGACCGGAAGCGAGGAGCAGCTCTCGGCCGTGCGCAAGGAGTACGGCATCATGGCAACGCGCGAGGCCGTGGGCACCAGCTACGCCTACAACCACTCGGCTTCCACCTATCTGATCGATTGCGACGGCAAGCTGCTCGCGCTCATGCCCTACGGCCAGCCGCCCGACGACTACGTTCATGACCTGCGCATTCTTCTTCAGAAGGGATAGAGGCCTGGCCGCCAGTGCGCGGCACGTGGCGCCGTCGCCTGCAGCGCAGCGGACTGCGCCGCTGCCTGGTCGACATCGCGGCGTCGTTCGGGCGTGGTCGTGAGGGGCCGTAGCGCGAAGATCGCGGCGGCGCTTGCCGCCGTGCCCGTGCTCGCCGTCGCTGCGTGGGCGGCGGTCACGCCCGTGCAGGTTCGGACGCGCGACGAGCTGTTCGAGATTCCCACCGGCACGTGGGCGCGTCGCATGGCCGGCGAGGACCTGGGCATCCTGCCTGAAAAGATCCGTCTGACGCTCGGATTGCGTGACGTCCTGGTGCTACGAAACCTCGACGAGGTCCCGCAAATTTTCGGCCCCACGCTCATGATGCCGGGGCAGAGCTTCCGGCTGCCTTTTGCAGTCGCTTCGAGCTATCAGTTCGACTGCACGGCCCACCCGAGCGGACAGATGACAGTGATCGTGGATCCCTTCCCGGACACGCCCTGGGCGCGCCTGGTGTGGAGAGTTCGCGAGCTGGCCCGCTCGCGCCCGAGGCCTGCCGAGAACGGTACGACATGAATCGCGTGCAACGATACCTTCCTTCCGTCGTGGTCCTGGCCGCGCTCATCGCCGCGTGGTGGGCGAGCGTCGTGCTGAGCGGCAGCGTCATCTTTCCGACGCCGTGGCAGGTGATCACGGGCACGCTCGAGCTGATCGCCGACGGAACCCTGTTCGAGCACATCGGCGCCTCGCTGATGCGCGTAGGCAGCGGCTTCGCGATGGCCGCCGTCCTGGCGCTGCCACTGGGCCTGTGGATGGGCTGGGTGCGTGGAGCGTTCGACACGTTCAACCCGATCTTCCAGATGCTGCGGCCGATCTCGCCGATCGCCTGGATTCCGATCGCGATCCTGTGGTTCGGCGTCGGAAACGCCTCGCCGATCTTCCTCATCTTCATCTCGTCGATCTTTCCGATGGTCCTGCAGACCACGGCCGGCGTGCACACCATCGAGCGGCGCTATCTGCAGGCGGCGGAGAACTTCGGCGTCTCACGCTACACGCTGTTTACGCAGGTAGTGATCCCGGCGGTGCTGCCGCAGATCATCGTCGGCATGCGCATAGGGCTCGGCGTGGCGTGGCTGGTGGTGGTGGCGGCCGAGATGATCGCGCTGCGCTCGGGGCTCGGCTACATGATCATCGACTCGCGCAACGCGGGAAACCGCTACGACCTGGTGATCGCAGGCATGATCATCATCGGCCTGATCGGGCTGATGCTGGACGGGATCATGCGGATGCTCGAAGGGCTGAAGTGGGTCAAGTGGCGGTATGCGCACCAAGATTGAAGTCGCCGGCCTGAAGAAGGCATTCGCCTCGGGCAAGGGTACGCTTCCCGTCGTCGACGACGTCAGCTTCGACGTCGGCGACGGCGAGATCGTGGCCATCGTCGGCCCCTCCGGGTGCGGCAAGTCCACGCTCCTGAACATGGTGGCCGGCTTCGTGCGGCCCGATCATGGCCGCGTCGTCATCGACGGCGTCGAGCGTCGCAAGCCGAGCTCGGACGGAATCGTCATTTCGCAGCACGGCTCGGTGTTCCCGTGGCTGACGGTGCGCCGCAACCTGATGTTCGGCCTCAACGGCCATGCGCACGAAGACAAGGCCGGCCTGGCCGACCATTACGCCGGGATCGTGGGACTGAAGGGCTTCGAGAACGCCTATCCGCACGAGCTCTCGGGCGGAATGCTCAAGCGCGCCGAGCTCGCGCGGGCGCTGGTCGTCAAGCCCGACATCCTCTACATGGACGAGCCGTTCTCGGCGCTGGATGCGCTGATGAACCTTCGCATGCGCGGCGAGCTGCTGCGCATCCTCGGCGAAGAGAAGCACACCGTCCTGCTGATCACGCACGACGTCGAGGAGGCCATCCACATGGCCGACCGCGTGCTGGTGCTGTCGCCGCGGCCGACGCGCATCCAGGCCAGCTTCGACGTGCCGTTTGCGCATCCCCGCAAGCTGACCAGCGTCGAGGTCCAGTCGCTGCGCATCGCCATCCTGCGCGAGCTCGGCGTCGACCGCGGCGAATGATTTTTAAGGGGACAGTCCCCTTAAGATTCTTAAGATTCGCATGCAAGCCAGCTCGAGTGCCGCTTTCTCGTGGCAACGCGGCGCATGGCCGATGACTGCCGGTTCAACGCGTCGAGCCGCGCGGCTCGAGAGCTGCTTCCGCCTCTCGAAGATACCTCGTGGCAAGCGCATCGTACGGGAAAGCGTGCAGCGCTCCTTTCGCTGCCGCATCCAGCCGCTCCCAGTCGGACTGCTCACGCAGAAGGCGCATCAGCAGATGATGCGCTTCCAGAAAGGCGGGGTTGACGTCGATCGCCTGCCGCAGCTCGGCCAACGCATCTTGCGTGCGGCCGCTCTTGCTCAGCCAGCGGCCGTAGTAGAAATGGCGCGGGCGCAGTGTTCGCTCGCCTGACCTCGACCGCCGTCGATCCTGAGCTGGGCCGGGCCAAGATCGCCGTCGATGGCAATCTCGCCTTCGGCTTCGACCCTGCCACCGGCTTCCACGTATGGGACATCGCGTTCGACCAGCCGTAACCGGTGGCGGGGTGAGCTGACTGAGGCGATGGCGGGCGGCCAACCCGCCACGAGCCACCCAGGGGTTTCCACGGCCTACCGTGAAACGCACGCTTGTATTTCACGGTAGGCCGCAATAATCCCGGCCCGTGCGCAGGTATCTCCATGACCAGGTCGAAAGCGACCTACGGGAGAAAATGGTGTTTCTTGGCGGCCCAAGGCAGGTCGGAAAGACGACCCTCGCGCGCAGCATCCTGCCCGGCGACGCGAAGTACCTGAACTGGGACATCCCGGCTCACCGCGAGCGCGTTTTGAAGCGCTTACTGCCCGACACGGACGACTGGGTCTTCGACGAATTGCACAAATACCGTCGCTGGCGCGCGTTTCTCAAGGGCGTCTATGACGAGTTCGGCGACCGCCGGCGCATCCTCGTAACCGGTAGCGCACGTATGGACCTGTACCGTTTCGGCGGCGATTCGCTGCAGGGCCGCTATCATTATCTGCGCCTTCACCCGCTCTCGTTCGCGGAACTTGGTACGCGGTCGGCTGGCGATCTCAACGCGCTCTTTCGGCTCGGCGGGTTTCCCGAACCCTTCCTTGGCGGATCGGAAGCACGAGCGAAGCGCTGGTCGATCGAGTATCGAAATCGTCTGGTTCGCGACGATGTTGCGACCCTCGAGACCGTGCGCGATCTCGGAACGATGGAGCAGTTGATGCTCGCCCTGCCTGAGCGCGTCGGGAGCCCGCTGTCGCGCAACTCGCTACGGGAAGACCTGGAACTCAATCACGAAACAGTCTCACGCTGGCTCGAGATCTTCGAACGGCTGTACGCCATCTTCCGCGTATCGCCGTTCGGTGCTCCGAAACTTCGCGCGGTGAAGAAAGAGCAGAAGCACTACCATTTCGACTGGAGCCTGGTACCGGAGGACGGACCGCGCTTCGAGAACATGGTAGCGTCCCATCTCCTCAAATGGCTGCACTTCCTGCTCGACACGGAGGGACGCGAGCTGGAGCTGCGCTACTTCCGTGACGTCGCCGCCCGTGAGGTGGATTTCGTCGTCCTCGAGCGTCGCAAACCGATCATGCTCGTCGAGGCCAAGTTGTCGGCCGAGCCGGTGGCACAATCGCTGCGATACTTGAAGCAGCGGTATCCAACGGTGGATGCGTATCAGGTTCACCTGCGTGGGACGCGCGAAAGCGTGACGCCGGAAGGCATCCACCTGTGGGGAGCCGAGCGCTTCCTCCGGACGCTGGTTTGAAACGCCAGCCTGGGTGCGGAGTGCTCACCTCTGGTCCGCGCTGCGTAACGAGCGACCAACACGCCGACCTGCACAGCGGCGCTGGCCGGCCGAGCAGCGACATTCGAGGAGAATGCGATTGGCATCGGTGCTTCGTTGGTCGTCGTGGGGGCTCGACGGCGTGCTCCTGAAGCGTCATGGACAGACGCTGGGAAAACTGCTCGTGGCAACGCGCATCGTCACCGAGCATGGGG
>DASPNH010000118.1:0-6820 GCA_035626675.1 Binatia bacterium | reverse complement strand
GCAGGGTGCACCGTTCGTCGGTCCACGTCGCATCACGCCACCGGTTCATCGTAACGCAATCCTCCCTGCCGCCGGCATTGTCCGGCTCGCCGGAGTGCCAATTGCCGTAATCGAATGGCTCATCCGTAACCCAATCGAAGGCTCCTTCGGTGGTCAGGTCGTCCAGCCCAATCCAGTAGTTCCGTGTATCGACGCCGTCGGCGTGTGCCCACACCGCGATGGCTTCATCCGGTGACGTCAGCGTGGCCAGGTGCCCGCCAAGCAGCACGCACGCGTCTCGCGAATCGGCGTAGCTCGCTTCGGTCAGAACCGGGACGTAGCAGTGGCCGCTGGCCGGTTCGAAGTACACGCCGGGGCCGGACGGACAGACTGCACCGCGGCGGCAGGAAACCATGCAGCCGTCACGGTCGTCGTCGTCGGCGTCATCGCACTCCTCGCTTCCGGTCGTCTCGCCATCGCCGCAGACCGATGTGGTCGTGGTGGTCGTAGGAAGGACCGTGGTGGACGTCTGGAAGGTGGTCGTGGGCGGATCCGAGATCGTCGTCGACGTCGGCAAGGTGGTCGTGGACGGAGTCAGGATCGTCGTCGATGTCGGCAACGTGGTCGTGGACGGAGCCGACATCGTCGTCGATGTCATGGTGCTCGTCGTGCTCGGCGCCGGGCAGACCGCCGTGCAGGCCGCGGTCGGCACCGAACCACCCGAGTCGTCCGCGTCCAGAGCTCGGATGCAGACGCTCCTGACGGTTGCGACGACATCCTCGGCGTTGCCGGTGCAGCCCGTGGTCTTCGCGAAAGCCTTCTCGAATTTTTCGATCTTGCCCGTGATGCATTCGCCGTCGACCGCCGCACCGGACGAAGCAGCCTTGGTGTTGCAGAGCATCAGGTCCTTGGCCAGGTTGCCCGCTGCCTTCAGTCTCGAACCTTCACAGCCATTCGGGCCGGCATCCGGCAGGCTGGCCAGGACGGCGGCCGTGCAGTCGTCGATGAGGCAGTCACACGTGCTCGCCGACCCGCCGCATGCGCCGCCGGCTTCGGCTTTGGCGAGCGCGTCGAGGAACTTCTGATCCGCCTTCGCAACGCACGCTGCCAGCTTCTCGTCGTCGCCCGAGGTCACGACCTTGGACCTGCACTTGAGCACCGCCGCTTCCTTGAGGCCGATCGCCTTGAACTTCGCCGCCAGGCAGCTCGGAGCCGCTGCGGCGGGATCGCCTTGGGCGAGACAGAGCACGGCTGCGCAGGCCAGCGCGGCAAGCCGGATTCCACATCGAAACATCAAAGTCCCCTCTCGGTTCGCGCGTTCTTGCGCGGTCATGTCGAAACGGTCGGCCATGGTCGAGTCGAGGGCGTCGTGAATAACACCCGGGCCGAGCTCACAGAAGCAGCGCCGGGACTCTTCGCGATGAGCGTCGTTGAGGGCAGCCACTCGCAGGCGCGAGCGCCTAGGCATCGGTGGCGGCGACGCGAGATGGCCTGTCCGCAGATGCACGCCCATGCGGCTTCCGCAGGCCGGCCGACCGCTCTCAAAGAACCGCCACGAACTCGGCGATGACCTGGACCTCGTCGCCATCGCCCGGCGTCAGCACGATCGGCCGATGGGAAGGATCGAACGAGTCCGGCTCGAGGACGACGCGCTCGTGGCGCCAGGTACCGATATCCTCGACGCGTTTCTCGCTGCGATACTTCTTGACGGTGAAGCTGCCGCCGGTCTCGGCGTCCGCGATGTCGCGGTGCTGGACCAGGACGATGCGGCCATCGCGAGAGCCGTCGGGCGCGCCGCGGAACAGGCACCATGCGCCGTCGGGAATGCGACGGTTCATGGAGTTGCCCACGACCTGCGCCACGAACATGCCCTTTCGTATCTTGATGTCCGGAAGGACCGCCCAGCCGTCAGCCTCGACTTCCGTTTGTGAGCCGAACGCGCCCGCGGCGATCTTCAGCGTCAGGATGGGAACGGCATCGCGATACGGCCGCACCTCCGCAAGGGATGCTCGCTTGAACGGCAGCACCGCTGCCACTTCGCGCGTGCGTTCGAGGATCGGACGAACTGGGACGTCAGCTCGGGGCTTGTCGAGCAGGCCGCGGAGATAGTCCGCGGTTTCGGCGTCGGTGCAGAACACGCGGCAACCACGCATCCCGCGCGTCATCAGCGTCCGATAGGTGTTCTTGATGATCCGGTCGGCCACATCGCGGGCGTGCTGCGGATCGCGCTCGGCGAGCTTCTTCAGGCCCTTGATGGATTGGTCCATGCGCGAGCGCCTGGCCGGCACGGTGCGCACCTGCCCTGCGCGCGCGACCAGATCATCGCCGATGATGACGCCGACGTAGTCGAGCTCGAGCCCCTGGCAGGTGTGGATGCAGCCGATCTGGTCGACGGAGCTCGGCGACTCGATCCACAGACCTTCATCCTTGGCGAAGTTCCACTGCGCCGAGAAGCCGTGCTCGGCGATGACGATGTCGGGCGCGGACGGCGCCTTCTTGCTCAGCCAGTCCCAGCAGTACCCTGCCACCATCCGAGCCCGGTTGCGCTCCATGTTCTTTTCGAGAACCCAGTCCCGCAGTGCCACCGGCGAATCGACGACGTCGAAATCGAAATCGGCGGTGCTGAGCCGCTCATTGGCAGTCGGCCGGACCTGCAAGGTGTTGTCGATCCACGCCAGGTAACCGTCCGATCCGTTGCACCGGAATTGCGATGAGAGAACCGCTTCCGTCGTCGATGCGCCCAGCTTGCGTGCCCAGTCCAGAATGGCGCTCTTGGTGCCGATGTCCTTGAGCGTCACCTGCTGCGACTCGTCGATGAAGAAGACCGAGAGCTTGGATGCGCGGATCGTCTCCATGATCTGGTTCTCGCCCAGGTGCGAGTACATGCCGGATTTCTCGTTGAGCCGGTGCGCCTCGTCGACGATCAGCGCATCGAAGGCATTAGCCGGCGTTTCGGTGAAAGCGCCCGAGCCGACGAACAGCTCCGAAATTAGGGTCTTCTTCATCGTGCCTGCAAGGCGGGCGGCGTAGACCTGGCGAGGCGCTCGGTTCTTGGTCACGTACTTGGCCACGAGACTGCGATCGGTCAGAGCTACCAGCAGGTTGACGGCGAGGACCGACTTGCCCGTGCCCGGTCCGCCTTCGACGATCAGGACCCGCTTGCCCTTGTCGATGCCTCTGGCGAGCTGCAGGGCCGTCTCGAACACGGCCTTCTGGTCGTCGACGAGGACGAACTCGCGGTTCTTGTTCAGCAGACCGACCAGCGCGTCGGCAAGGCTGCGTGAGGGGCGGATGCGCCCGCCCTCGATGCGATACAGGGTCTGCGCGCCGTCACCGCGCCGGACGTGCTTGCGGATGAACTCGCGAAGACGCGCGCGCTCGTCCTGGCCTTTGAGGAACACCGGCGCGCGCTCCAGGTGCTCGGCGTAGAAAGCGTCGGTCAGAACGGTGTCGGCGCTGTCGTAGTTGTAGAGGTAGGCGCAGGGGTGGAGCTGGATGCCACCCGAGTAGACTGCCTCGTTGTATCCCTCGAGGAGCGCGGCGTAGGACCACGCCTGATAGGACGGATGGACGGTCTCTGTCTCGCCGCCGCCAAGGCGCGTGACCACCATTGCGTCCTTCTCGGTCTTCTCCGCGCTCTCCCACTGCTTGAGCTCGACGATGACGAGCGTGTCACGGTCCTCCTCGTTCCTGCCGGTGAGGAGGAAGTCGATGCGCTTGGCGGTCTGGGGAATCGTGTACTCGATGGCGACCCCGCAGGTCGGCGGAATGACGTCGTCGTCCAGAACCTTGCCCATCGCCGTCAGCGACGGGGCCCACGACTTCAGCTCCTGGCGCGAGACCGAGCGGCCGGTGCGGACGCGGTAGTTGGCGTGGATGAGTTCCTCGATGTCGCGGCGGCGGAGGTCGTGGAGGAAGGATTGTTTGTCGGCCTGGTAGATGATCATGGGGCGGGTCCGGGTCAGGAGAGGATAGCCTGCGGCCTGGGCTGTGTCGCGTGGACGCGCACGGCGCTGCTCGGCCGACGGAACGTCACTGGTAGATGCGGGTCCGAAGACCTTGATTGACGTATCGGGAGATATCGGTGCACTCGCCCGCCAACACTGCGAGCGGCAAGCGCGAGCTATCGCCGCTTTCGTTTGGTAACCGCGTTTGGCGCCGTATTCGCGACGACAACGGACGGTCCATCGCCACTGACCAGTCCATCGAAATCACTGACCTCGGCGGTGACGATTACGTTCGCCCTGCCTTCTCGGCGCAGATCACGAGGGACCAAGATGGCACCTTCTCCGCCCAGCTGGGATAGCAACGATGCGGGTACGCCGATCGGGACATCCGTGCAAGAACGACGCGGCCGGTCGCGCTAGGTCGCCTACACGGCCAGCCGCAAGCGCGAGCTATCGTCGTCTCCGTTTCGCGACCGCTTCGGGCGCCGTACTCGCGGCAACGACGGCAGGACCATCTGCGCCCACCAGCCGCTCGAAATCACTCACGTCGGCCGTGACGATAACGTTGGCGCCTGCCTTCTCAGCGCAAATGACGTGAAGCGCGTCGAAGATTGCGCCGGAACGCAATCCACGCTCGATACAGCGCGCGACCGCGGCGTCGTAGGTGGCGCCATCAACAGGGATCCGGCGGATCGCTTTGCGAAGGCTCTCGAGCGCCGCCCGCGCCGACGCCGGCGTTGGCGCCGGTTGCATCGGAAGTCGCGTCAGCACAGCCCAGGTTTCAGCAAACGCATGCCAGCTCATGACGCCGTCAATCCGTCCATCGACGGCTGCGCAGACCCACGAATAGCTGTCCGCGTGTGCCGGCAGTGCCGGGATCAGCGCTGGCACCAGCACCGAGGTATCGAAAGCGACCTTCACGCCGGACGCTTGTTAGCAGTCCGACGCGTAAGCTCTTGGATTCGTTCTTCGCGAATCTGTCGAGCGTCCGGAGCGCCCCCGGTAAGCTCCCCACCAATCAGTACGACGCCGCCGCGCTCGATCAGGACTGGATCTTCCTCAATGGGCTCGAGCACCACGCGGTTTTTCTCCTCGGTAATGCGTAGGCGGGAGTTGGGAAGCAGGCGCAGTTGTTCCCGAAGTTTCTTCGGGATGACGACACGACCGGCCGCATCAATGGTGGTGTACGATGCCATTCACCAATGGTATCTACCGATGCCATTTCGGGCAAGCCGTCGGTTTTGCGCCCACGAAGAATCACCGCGTCGAAGGTCTGGCTGAAACGATCTCTTCGCCACGCCCGATACGGCCGCGCCGCCTGCTCGCTTAGATCCGCAACCTGAGCGCGAAGCTGCGGCGGCCCCATCCTCGACATCGGGACCGTGTTGAGAATGTCCATGAGCAGTTCCTCTGGGATGGCCGTACGGGTAGCTGCCATCGGGAGAACGCGACCTTCGTGATCGCTGTGCCTAGGATCAGATGCGACGGCCTACTTCGGCTGGGCGAAACGCCGGTAGCATCGAGCAGCTTCTCGGTGCGAGCACCGGTGCAAGGTCGCGCTCGAAAAGTCCGGCTCAGAGCCGCATGGTCAAGAGCGCGAGTGGCTGAAGAGCAGGCCAGGCAAGCTCCAACTGCAGATTCCGGCGATTCCGAACACCGGTTCCGATCGAAGCCGAGCGGCCGTTCCGATCGATGTCGAACACCCGTTCCTGCTGAAGCCGAACGGGTAGCGGTGCGCCGGCTCGGCTCTTGTCCTACCGTTCCTCCTTGGTCAAATCGGACTTCCTCTTCCTGAGCGACTCTCCCTTGAGCGTGACCTGGTGGGCGCTATGGACGAGCCGGTCGAGCAACGCATCGGCGATCGTCGGATCGCCCACGAATCGGTGCCATTCTTTTACGGCAAGCTGGCTGACGACGATCGTCGAGTGCAGGCCGTGCCTGTCATCGAGGATCTCGAGCAGATCGCGGCGCTCCGGCTCTGCCAGGGGCGCAATGCCCCAGTCGTCGAGCACGAGCACGTCGGTTTTGGCCCAGCGCGCGAGCAGGCGACCGTAGGAGCCGTCGCCGCGAGCGACATTCAGTTCCTGGGCAAGCCTCGGCATGCGCTTGTAGACTACCGAGTGGCCGTCGCGGCAGGCCTTGTTGGCCAGCGCGCACGCCAGGTAGGTTTTTCCGCAACCGGTCGGGCCCGTCAGGATCACGTTGTGGTGCTTGGTGATCCAGTTTCCGGTGGCCAGGCGCTGGAATACCGAGCGGTCCAGGCCGCGCGAGTGCTGGTAGTCGATATCTTCGACGCACGCGCTCTTGTCGCGCAGCCTGGCCAGCGCCAAGCGGCGCGTAAGGCTGCGTCCCTCACGCTCGGTCCACTCCCGGTCGACGACCAGGCCGACGCGTTCCATGAATGCGAGGCGGTCGTAGCTGCCGGGATCTCCGAGCTGCTCGCGTAGCGACTGCAGCAGCCCGTGCATTCGCATCGAGGCAAGCTTGTCGAATGTCTCTTCGTCGGTCATCTCCTCCTCCTTGGTCTCAGTGGTAGTACTCGGAGCCGCGTACGTTCTCGTGGTCGAAACCGAGCGAGGACTGCTCGGCATCGGGCAGCGGGCGCTGGTCGAGGCCGGAAGCCAGAATCGACTTGATGCTGGTGTAGGTGGGAGCGCCGATCCTGCGCGCGCGCGTGCACGCAGCCTCCACGCGTTCGTTTCCAAACTTGCGTGCCAGGCCGATGATGCCCAGGCAGGAGCGGAAACCCTGCTCGGGATGCGGCTTGGTTGCCAGCACGTGCTCGACGACGGCGGCCGTCTCGTCGCCGATGGCGCGTGCCCAGGCGATCATCCGATCCGGCGTCCAGGCAAGGTATCGCTGGTGAGCCTTGGGCCGGTGCGAGTCGTCGGTGG
>DASPNH010000117.1:0-10140 GCA_035626675.1 Binatia bacterium | reverse complement strand
ACAGGATCGAGTTGGCCATGCCCGCGAAGATGATGCCGAGCACCTGCGCGATGGTTCCGCGGTGCGTGGTGATGCAGCCCTTGGAACGGCCGGTGGTGCCGGACGTGTACAGGATCATGAACGGATCGTCTTCGTCGATGGAATCCTGCGGCATCTCCTCGCGCTCGACGACCAGATCATCGAAGGAAACGACGCCGGCCGGCAGCGGCCCGTCGCCGGTCAGGAAGACTTTCTCGAGCGACGGTACCTTGGACAGGATCGGCTCGACGCGTGGGAACAGACGCCGGTCGACGACCAGGAAACGACTGCCCGAGTCGTTCAGCCCGTACTCGAGCTCCTCGGTCTGCCACCAGCCGTTCAGCGCTACGCCGATCGCGGCCGCCGAGGTGGCGCCGAACGCGGCGAGCAGCCACTCGGGACTGTTGTAGGCGAGGATGGCAACGCGATCGCCCTTCTTCAGTCCGTGCCGGGTCTTCAGCTCGTGCGAGACGCCCCAGATCAGCCGCACCATCTCGTCGTAGGCGATGCGCCGCTCGCCGCACACGATGGCCGGCATCCCCTGGCGCGCACCCGCGTTGGCCAGCTTCTCGCGGATCGAGCGCTCGCGGTTCTTGAAGTTGCGCATCGGCAGGCCGCCGACGTCTTCGAGCACCAGCTCGAATGGGCCGCCGGGTCCCGTCATCTGCTCGACGATCTGCTCGTAGGTGAACGACATGGCGCCCTATCGCACGGCGCCCGGAGCGAATAAAGAGGAGAGAGAATCCGCCGCCAAGCAGGGCGGAAGCCGTAGCCTGCATTCGAGGAGCAGACGATATGAAGTTCGGCGTCGCGTTCGCCTCTCGCATCGGGGATCACCACCTGGTCAAGCTGGCCGAGGATCTCGGCTTCCATCAGGCCTGGTTCTACGACTCCCAGATGATCTACTCGGACGTCTTCGCGACGATGGCGCTGGCGGCCGATCGTACCTCGCGCATCCGCCTCGGCACCGGCGTGGCAGTGGTGAGCACGCGCATGGCGCCGGTGATCGCGCATTCGATCGGGACCATCGCGCAGATCGCGCCGGGTCGCGTCGATCTCGGCATCGGCACGGGCAACACCGCGCGCTACACGATGGACCTGCCGCCGGTATCGCTCTCGCGCCTCAAGAAGGAAGTGCGCGTCATTCGCGAGCTGCTATCCGGCGGCACCGCCGAGATGGAGGCCGAAGGGAAGACGGTCCGCGTCCGCTTCCTCCACCGCGAAGGCGGTTACCTGAACCTGTCCGAGCGCATCCCGATCATCCTGTCGGCCATGGGCCCGAAGATCCTCGAGTTCTGCGCGCGCGAGTGCGATGGACACATGATCTGGGGAATCTCGCCGCCGCTGCTGGCGACTGTTCGCCAGGGCATCGAAACGGCGGCCGCAGCGGCCGGCCGCGCGCCTGTTCCAACCGTAGCGTTCATGCCGACCACACTGCTGGACGCAGGCGAGACCAAGGCTTCACCACGTGTGCTGCGCGTGCTTGCGTCATTCATCACCAACTGGCTGCACGTGCAGTGCGAGTGGGGCGAGCGCGCGCCGCTGCCGGTGGACGAAGACGTCATCGCCATCGTCGATGAGTACAAGCGCTACGCGGCGGCGCTGCCCGAAGGCGAGCGCCACCTGACGCTGCACCGCGGTCATCTGCTGTTCGCTCGCGAGGACGAGCAGCGCTTCGTGCGGCCCGAGCTCGTCGACAAGGTCGCGCTCGCGGCCGAGCCGGATCAGGTGGTCGACTTCCTGCGAAAGCTCGAGCGCGGCGGGCTGGAGCAGTACATCCTGCCGATCAACGAGGATGCGGAGGGAGAGATGCGGCGGTTTGCGGAGAGGGTGATGGCGCGGATGTAACGCACCGTCGTTCGTGGATGGCGACGTGCACGGGCGGGGCGGCACTCGCCCCGGGCTGGGAGTCGCTTGCGCTCTAGACGCCCGGGGCACGTGCCGCCCCGCCCTTTGTCGTGCGAAATTCGGGCGACGCTCGGTTTAGCACTCGGGGGCCGTTTTTTCGTTCGACGTGACACGTCAAGTTCCGTTACCGAATGACCGCGGGCACACTTTTGTCCGTAGGATCATTGCGCGGCTGGCCGGTAAACAGTATCGCAGACACTGTGCCAAACCGGGGACCGCACTCTGTTGCACACGTATGACGGCAATTCCGAGCCAAATCTTTACCCATATTGTCGCGGTTGGCGTTTTGCTCGGCTGCGTGGCGAGTGGCGCCGCTGCCCACGCTGTTTACGCACGAGGCGCACCGACATCCACGTCGACGTCCACTTCATCAACGATGTCGCAGGACCTTCCATGCACTTTGGACCTGAGGCTGTACGACGCGAGGGAAGTGACGAGGTTGGTGTTCGCCGTCAATGCTTTCACCAACGCGACGTGCGAGAGCGTGATTCCAGGTATGACGATCACATTTGAAACGTTACCGCACCGT
The DNA here is from genome assembly GCA_035626675.1 of Binatia bacterium. Lineage (GTDB taxonomy): Bacteria > Desulfobacterota > Binatia > UBA1149 > CAITLU01 > DASPNH01. Next base: position 7,685 of record DASPNH010000117.1, on the reverse strand, counting down.
GTTTTGATCGCCACGAACTTCCCGGAAGGTTTTCGAGGGCCGGCCACGCTTGCCAGGTGTGCAGCCGAGCTTCCGCATTTCGAGTGTCCGCCACCACTGGACGAATTCTTCACATCCGTCTACGAGGCCGAAGGCCAAGACGGAGAGTTGGAGGGTCTGCCAGCCATTTGTCCAGAGCGTTTGGATTGCAGTGAGTGGCGCTGCGAACCCGAGGGCCCTTTCGTGGCGGACCGTTGCGGCGATTCCGATGACAATGGGCTGATCGTTGCCAAGGATGCGCTGCTTGCTCTGCGCGCCGCAGTCGGGATCGAGCAGTGTGCACCGACGCTGTGTGACGTCGACGGCAGCGGCGGCATCACCGCAACCGATGCTCGATCGGTCCTCGCGTACGCGGTTGGACTGTCCGTGGTGCTTGACTGTCCTCCTCCCTGCACAATCAATCCCCCGTGATACGCGGCATGCGTGACGTCCTCCCGTCGAAACGTCGAAACTTTGCCCGCGCTGTTCGTGGCGGCGCGCCCTCAGCAAGTCCGAAGCTATCGCCTTTCCCGCACTGGGGACCGCCGGATCCGTGAGTAGTTTCACATTGTGGTGCACCGCTGGGTCACCTGCAGCCGATTTTTGACTCCGTTCTCACTCTGCGTACCCGCGGTGAGGAACTGACAGTCGCTCCAGCAAGCGGCGTGCTACGTCCATTACGCCGGGCAGGGCCCAAGGTGTATAGCGAACGTCGATGCACCATCCGGCAATAGCGATTCTCGCCGCCCTGATCGTCTCCTTCGATGCGACACCGGCGTCTGCCGAGCCCTTTTCAGTGCACCGCGACGGCCCGCAGTTCGTGGTCAATGAGACTCTTCCGGGAGAAGTGAGCGTTCCGGACATCGCCGCGGCCGGTCCCGGCCGAGCCATCGTCGTGTGGCAGGCTTCGGCGAGCGATCATCTGCTCTCGTCGGAGAACTGGTCGCGACGAATCACGCGCGGCGAGGGGACGGGTCCGCAGCAACTGCTCAACCCCGGCAATGCCTATCTGGCCGCGCCTCCGCGAATCGATGGTGACGAGACCGCCGGCTTCGTTACGGTGTGGAGCGTCGATCTCGACCTGGGCAACGAGATCAGTGCCGACGTCTTCGGAAGATGGCTCGACGGCAGCGGAAAACCTTCGGGCGAGAGCGAAATCGCCATACCCGCGCGGCACCATGGTTTCCAGAGTCGGCCGCAGGTTGCCGTGGGCGCAGACGGAACGGCTTTCGTCGTGTGGGCCGACGGCTACGAGGCCGACGCGCAGCTACGGGGCCGCTTCTTCGGAAGCGATGGCGGCGCGGTGACGCGCGATCGGACCGTGATGAGACGTCACGGGCTTGCCCAAAGCGCAGTCCAACCACTTTCCGGCGGCCGTTTCGTGGCGCTGTGGGACTCATTCGCCGGTCTTCAGCTACGCAATGTGCTCGACTACTATGACGCAGACGGCACCCACGCCCGTCGTGTCGAACTTCATGATCGCTTGCCGGCCGCGCGCGATCTGGCCGCGTGCGCCGATGGGCGCCATCTGATCCTTCGCAGCGAGAACGTCGGCCACTTCGAACCACAACAAACCATGGGCCAATGGTTCGACGCGGACGGCACGATGAACGGCGAGCCCTTTCTCATCACGTCGGAAGCGCCCGGTTACCTTGCCATGACCGTCACGCCCGACTGTCATGTGCTCATCGTGACGCCAACCAATACCGGCTTTGCCATACGTCACGTCACGACCGCGGGAAGCGTCAGCGAGCCGACCGCGCTACCGGCGCTGGCGGGATTGCCGTCACGGATCGAGGCCGATTCCGGCTCGACCTTCGTTGCAGTCTGGTCCGCCGGCCATGAGGTACAGGCGCAGTGGTTCTGCATCCATGACGATGCGACAGCCGTTTGCGGCGACGTCACGTGCACGGGCGATTCCGACGCGGCAGGCGATGACGAGCGCATCCGCGCTTCGGACGCGCACGCGACGCTGGCCGCGGCGATCGGTCTGTCGACATGCCGCCCTTGCCGCTGCGACACCGATGCGTCCGGTGACGTCACAGTCGCCGACGCCGCACGCATTCTTCGAGCGTCGCTCGGAGACGATGACGCACCGTTGACATGCGAGCCGTGTCCGGACTGAGCGGCCGGTCCCCAGCGCCGTCTTGCATCGGTGAACGTGGCACAGCGCTGCGTGCAGCAGACATTCATGCGAGCGTCTGGCTGAGGACGGTCGCTGCGACGCAAGCGGCAGCGTAACCGGCCCATGCCGGTAGTGCGCCCGAGCGGGCCTGGCGGACAAAGGCTTCGCGCTGAGCCCCCCACGACGACTCTTCGACGAAACTTCGATAATTGAGCGTGCCCGTCCCGGGCTAGCCTGCCGATGCCGTGCTGACCCACGGTAATCGTCAGATCTCCGGGGAGGGGTACCGTGCATCGATCCATCGAGTTCCGTTGGAAGACCGCACCGCCGCGGGCGCAGCACCAGACCTGGGCGACACGACTGGCAGCATTCACCCTCGGCCTCCTGGCCGCCCTGGCCGGCGCGACCGCGGCGCCGGCCGCCAGCCCGTATCTGGTCAAGGACATCTGGCAGGCCGGCGGGATCACCGAGGGCATCACGACCGGTGGAAGCGGCCGGATCCTGGGCGACGCCATGTTTTTTGCGGCCAACGACGCAGCACACGGCACCGAGATATGGCGTACCGACGGCACCGACGAGGGGACGTATCGGCTGACCGACATCCTGGCCGGCAACCGCAATTCGTCGTCGGGCGGACTGGCCGTCTTTGGTGACCGACTCTACTTCAGCGCCGAGGACGAAATGCACGGCGACGAGGTGTGGGTCTCGGACGGCACGCCGCAGGGCACCAACCTGACCAGGGACGTCAATGCCGGCCACGCCGGATCTTCTCCGCTCTTTTTCGGTCCCTACGGCGACACGCCCTACTTCCGGGCAAACACCGATGCCGCCGGCAGCGAGCTGTGGACGTCCGACGGTACCGAGGCGGGTACCTTCATGGTGAAGGACATCGTTGCGGGCACCGGCTCATCCAACCCGATCAACCTCATCGACTTCGGCGACCGCGCGCTATTTTCGGCCACGACTCCCGAAGCAGGGGCCGAGTTGTGGATCACGGACGGTACCGAAGCCGGCACGATGATGGTCAAGGACATCGTGCCCGGTCCGACCGGATCATCGCCGCTGCGGTTCCTTTCGATGGGCAACTACTTTCTCTTCGTTGCCGGCGGCGAGCTCTGGCGCACCGACGGTACCGAAGCCGGCACGACGCTGGTCAAGGACGTCCGGCCTGGCTCCCAGCCGTCGAACCCACAGCAACCGGTCGCCTACGGAAACAAGGCCTTCTTCACGGCCAACGATGGAACGCATGGTTCGGAGCCGTGGATCACCGACGGCACCCCCGCCGGAACGGCGATGCTGGTGGATCTCCTCCCGGGCGTGAACTCCGGAGCGACATCGGGTGCGGTAGAGTTCAACGGGCGCCTCTATTTCCCTGGAAACGAGGGGACTCGCGGCGTGGAGCTGTGGAGCACCGACGGAACGGCTCTGGGGACGTCGCTGGTGATGGACATACGGCCAGGCTCCGCGTCGAGCCAGCCAACGAACATGGCTGTGTCGGAGGGGATACTCTTCCTTGTTGCCAACGACGGCGTCAACGGAACCGAGGCGTGGGTAAGCGACGGGACCAGCGCCGGCACGCATCTGCTGAAGGATATCAACCCGACCGGCAGTTCTCAGCCAGGCGGATTTACCGAGTTGCCAACGGGAACCGTGTTCGTCGCGGCCGATTCGGTAGCCGGAAACGAATTGTGGATCACCGACGGCACCGAGGCCGGCACCCGGCGGCTCGAGGAGGTCAACGACAGCAACGGCTCCAGCGCCATAGCGACGATGACGAACCTGGACGGCACGCTCTACTTCACCGCGGACGATTCGGTACATGGCTCCGAGCTGTGGAAGTCGGACGGCACCGAAGCGGGGACGGCCATGGTCGAAGACATACGCAGCGCGACGGGCGCGGGCGCGACCACCCTGCAAGCGGGAGACGGCCGGCTGTATTTCGCCGGAAACGAAACGACCACCGGCGCCGAGCCCTGGATCAGCGACGGGACCGAAGCGGGAACCAGGCTGCTCAAGGACATCGCCAGTGGGACGGCCGGCTCGAACCCGCAACACTTCCGTGTGGTGGGAGACCTGGTGATGTTCATCGCCACGGGCTCGCAGGGAACCGAGCTGTGGAAGACCGACGGAACCGAAGCCGGCACCGAGCTGGTGGCCGATCTGGTTGCGGGCGCTCCAGGCTCCTCGCCGAGCAGTCTCGTCGCGATCGGCGACATTCTCTACTTCACCGCCCATACCGCGGCAGGAAGGGAGCTGTTCCGCAGCGACGGAACCGCGGCCGGCACCTACATGGTGAAGGACATTCGACCGGCGTTCACCACCCAGGGCCCCGTCAATCTTACACGCTTCGGCGACATCCTGATGTTCCAGGCAGACGATGGCGCCACCGGGACGGAGCTGTGGCGAAGCGATGGCACCGAGGCGGGCACCGTCCTGGTCAAGGAAATCTTCCCCGGCCCCTCGGGGTCGAGTTCCTCGCCGATGGTCGTCGCCGGCGATGCGGTCTACTTCCCTGCAAGAGACGGTGTCTCCGGCAGTGAGCTCTGGAAGAGCGACGGGACCGAGGCCGGCACCGTTCTGGTCAAGGACATCCACGCCGGCGCCGGTGATTCGCTGCTGTTCTTCATGACGCCGGCAAGCGACAAGCTCTACTTCACGGCGTCGAGACCGCAAGACGGCTTCGAGCTTTGGGCAAGCGATGGAACCGAGGCCGGAACGGCGATGGTGCGCGATTTCGTGCCAGGACCTTACAACGGCGTTTTCGAAGCTCCTGTCGTGTTCGGCGATCGGCTCTACTTCGCCGCCAACGATGCGGAGACGGGCACCGAGCTGTGGAGCACCGACGGCACGGACGCGGGCACCCGTCTGGAAGCCGACATCTTCCCGGGCACGGGCTCGGTCGAACCGCGAAACCTGACGGTCGCGGGCAGCCGGATCTTTTTCACCGCCAGCTTCTCGCCGTACGGACGCGAGCTGTGGGCGTACGAGCCGTCGACCACGTGCGGCAACGGCGCGCTCGACGACGATGAGCAGTGCGATGCAGGAGCGGCCAACGGCGGCGCTGGCTCGTGCTGCAGCTCGGACTGCACCTTCTCCACCGGCACCTGCCGTGCGGCCACCGGAGCGTGCGACGTTGCCGAAACGTGCGACGGTACCAGCGCCCTCTGTCCTGCCGACGTCGTCGTCAGTGCAGGTGGCCAGTGCCGCGGCAGCGCCAGCGCTTGTGACGTCGCGGAGACTTGCGACGGCGTAAGTGGCGCGTGTCCTGACGACGTCGTCGTCGATGCTGGCGTCTCGTGCCGAGCCTCTGCGGGCGACTGCGACGTCGCCGAAACCTGCGACGGAAGCACCGGGCTATGTCCGGCCGACGCTGTGGTCGGCGCCGGCACCCAGTGCCGCGCAGCCGCCGGCGCGTGCGACATTGCCGAGACGTGCGATGGCAGCAGCGCTGAATGCCCGGCCGATGTGCTGGCCGGTGCCGGTACGCAGTGTCGTGGCTCGGCAGGAGCGCTGCGACGTCGCCGAGACGTGCAGCGGCTCGGCGCCGTCGTGTCCAGTCGATGCCTTTTCATCCGACGTCTGCCGCCCATCGGCCGGCGCGTGCAACGCTGCCGAGAGCTGCAGCGGTGACAGCGCCAGCTGTCCGCCCGATGCATTCACCGCAGGCAACGTGTGCCGCGCATCCGCCGGCGTCTGCGACGTCGTCGAGACGTGCAGCGGACTTGATGCTCAGTGCCCGGCTGACAGATTCGCCAGCAATGCGGCCGTCTGCCGCGCCGCCACCGACGTCTGCGACGCGGCCGAGCACTGCACGGGAAGCTCGGGCCAGTGCCCGGCCGACGCGACCCTGCCCGTCGGCGCGACCTGCGATGATGGCGACGACTGCACGCTGGCCGAGTCGTGCAACGCCGGCACGTGCGGCGGCGGCACTGTCGATCCTGTCTGTCTGGGATGCCCGGTAAGTCCGCTGGCCGGCTGCGGCGCTGCAGAGAAGGGCGAGCTGACGCTCCGCGAGGGGCGAGGCGTGCATCGCAACTCACGCCTGTCGTGGTCGTGGGAAATCGGCTCCATCGACATCTCCGAGCTCGGCGATCCGACGCTCGACACCCGCTACCACATCTGTCTCTACGCAGACGACGAGCTGATCCAGGAGGCGACCGTGGAGCCGGGAACCGGCTGGGACGTGCTGAAGAACGGCTTCGTGTTCGTCTCCGGCAAAGGCAACGAAGCCGGCATCACACGGCTTCGCGTCGAAGCGAGCGACCGCAAGGCCACCATTCTCGTACGCGGGGAAGGCGACAATCTGGTCGTGCCCGATCTTCCGCTCGACTACGACACCAGCGTGCTCATCCAGCTCGGCAACGACGCCGAGGGCAGCTCCGACTGCTGGGAGACCGAGCTGCTGGCTCCAGCCGACACCAACCGCGACACGCAGTTCATCGACGATCTGCGCTGACGGGCCGAGGGGGCCAAGGGGGCCGCCGCTCGTTGCTACGGCAACGGGCGGCGGAGCGGCCGCCGGCCCGCATCATACGGAACGCGGTGCGGCCGAAGGCGTTGGCGACAACTTCGGCGAAACTTCGACAATTGCAGCTGGGCATTCGGATCTACGCTGGCGGGGCCGTCGGTTGCGCTCCCGCTGCTTGGAATCGATCCAGTGGGACGTCGATGGAACGGTACGGACGATAATCAAGGAGGGAATACGATGACTTTCAACGGATCGACCAGGGAAGAACCCATGCTGCGACCCTTTGATCGCCGGCGGCGTTCGATGACGTTGCTGGCAGCGGCGCTTGCAGCTTTGGCCGCGACGGCTCAGGCGCAGGTGACCCCGGAGCAGAGCTGCGAGGCCGGAAAGACCGACGCCACAGGCAAGTACGCAGCGTGCGTCTCCAAGGCGGAAAAGACCTTCGTGCTCAAGGGCGATTCCGACAACCTGGCGGGCGCCCTTGCCAAGTGCGCCGCCAAGTTCGGTTCGACCTGGGAGAAGCTCGAAGAAAAGGCGGTCGACAAAGGCACCACGTGCCCATCCACCGGCGACGAGGCCGCTGTCCAGGCGTTCCTGGACGCGTGTGCCGAGAGTGTGGCGACGGCCGTGGGCGGCAGCCCGCTTCCATTGGATCCCGTCACTTGCAACGCCAACCTGGAGACGTGCGAAGACGACCTCGAAGCCTGCGGCAGTGGCGGTGCCGTGCTGACCACGAGTCAGACGACCTGCTACGACGGCGCCCACGCGCCGGTCGCTTGCGCCGGAACGGGTCAGGATGGCGAGTCGCAAACCGGCCTGGCCAGAAGCTTCACCGACAACGGCGACGGTACGGTCACCGATGACGTAACCGGATTGATGTGGGAGAAGAAGTCGGACGACAACTCCATCCACGACAAGGACATCTTCGGACTATGGCCCTACGCGGGGAAGTTCGTGCAGGTCCTCAACGGCAACGCCGCCGGCTGCTCCGGGGCCGGCGACCCGAGCAGCTGCTGCACGGGCGCCGGTACGGGTAGCTGCAGTCCCTTTGCCGGCTACACCGATTGGCGTCTG
>DASPNH010000116.1:0-7500 GCA_035626675.1 Binatia bacterium | reverse complement strand
CAAGATCAGTGGATGCTTCAATTCGTGTGGCCAGCACCATATCGCCGATCTCGGGTTCTACGGGGTAAGCCGCAACGTCGGTGGGCGCACGGTGCCGCACTTCCAGGTCGTGCTCGGAGGGCGTTGGGATCGGAATGGTGGGGCCTACGGGCTGGCAATCGGCGCCGTTCCCTCGAAGCGCATCCCTGATGTCGTGGATCGCATGACTGATCGTTTTGTCCGCGAGCGTAGCAAGGAAGAAAGCTTCCAGGATTTTTGCGCACGCATCGGTAAGCGCGAGTTGAAGAACCTTCTGTCCGATCTCATGGAAGTCCCAGCGTACGATCAGGACACGTCGTTCTATTCGGATTGGCGTGATCCGCGCGAGTTCACTCTCGGCGACCTCGGCGTCGGCGAATGCGCCGGCGAGGTCGTCTCGCTGGTGGAGTTCAGTCTGGCGGAATCCGAGCGAAGGGCTTTCGAGGCGCAACTTCTGCTCGAGGCTGGAGAAATCGAAGCTGCAGACCATATGGCCTATTCGGCGATGGTAGAAGCAGCTCGTGCGCTCGTGCGTGTACAGAACCCCAATCTGCGTGACGACGTCGAAGAGGTCGTACGGGAGTTCCGAACGCGCTTCTACGACACCGAGCTCTTCTTCGACAAGTACGCGGGGGGCCGCTTCGCGCAGTTCCTGTTGCGGCGGCACGAGGAAACGGACGAGCGTTACTTCAACGAGGAACGCGTGCGTCAGCTCATAGAAGAGGCCTCCCTGTTCATCGAGGCAGCACATGCGTGCGACGCGCGGATCGCGTCTCGCGGCGGGGTTTCGCCAGCGCCGTCGGCCGCAGTCGGCGGGGCTTCGGTCCCGTGACGCGAATGTCGTTGTTCCGGATCGGGTGGAAGATCTACGCGGACGTGCAAGGGGATCTGCCGCTCATCGATTTCATCCCCGTCTTCCATCGGTGGATCCGCGAGCGCACTTTTGACGGCCCGCTTCTGGATGTTGCCGATTACAGCCACGTCCACCACGGGCCTGGTGTTCTTCTGGCGGCGTACGATGCGAACTATTGCATGGACGTCGGCCACGGCCGTCTGGGCCTGATGTGGTACAACAAGCGCGCGCGCGAGGAGTCGTCCGGACAGGCGCTGGCGCGCGGGGTCAGGCGCGTCCTGGAGGTTGCCTCGCGGCTGGAGCAGGAGCCCGAACTGAAGGGACGGCTGCGTTTTCGTGCATCACCGCTATTGGCGTTCGCCAACGATCGGCTCCTCGCTCCCAATGACGAAGCCGGTTGGGCGGCCCTGCGGCCTGACCTGGACGCCGTGGCAGCCCGGCTCTATCCGGAGGGGCATCGTCTCGAGCGCGACGCTGAGGAACGGGAGCGTCTGGCAGCGACGGTCTGGACGGATTCGCACCACACCCTGGAACAGTTGATCACACGGGCTTGACCTCCCCCAACGTGGGGATCGCCTACGCCTGGAGTCGTAGCGCGGGGAAATGATGCCGCGCGGGAGCCATGCCGCAGCATGGCTTATCACCTCCACAATCCATCGGCATCTACTGTCTCCCCGGCCTTGCGGGCAGCTCCGAAACCAGCCATGCGATTTTTGTGCGGGGTTTTCTCCGCATCCGCACATACGACAGTTCAACGTTGGCAGCGACGGCCGAGCCGCAGACGTTGGCGCCGGTGCCCACGCTTAAGATGACGTAAGTGTAAAGAAACCGCGGACCGCGTTGATACAGCTTGCCCCGCACGTCTGGACGCGGCTATTGCCGTGTGCGTCGCGGCGCCATCGTGCGTCGCGACTCTTCGGAGAGGAGCCGAAGCGAATGCGTGCAGAGTCTTACGATGCGGGGGATGCAGTTGCCGTTGACGCCAGTCCCGGCGAAGGACCGATCTTTGGTGGGCACGGCGAGGTGCTCATCGGCCAGAGCCCGTCGTTTCTTCGGGTCCTTCGCAAGATCCCACGCCTGGCCGCGTCCGATGCGACCGTCCTGATCACGGGCGACACGGGTACCGGAAAGGAACTGATCGCCGAAGCGATCCACAATTGCAGCACCCGGAACGGTCGTTCGTTCATCGCCGTCAACTGCGGGGCTCTACCTGAGGAACTGGTGGAGAACGAGCTGTTCGGTCACGCGCGCGGCGCTTACACGGGCGCGGCCGCCAGCGGCAAGGGTCTGCTGGCCGAAGCCGAAGGCGGTACCCTGTTCCTGGACGAGCTCAACAGCCTCAGCATGTCCGCGCAGGCGAAGATCCTTCGGTTCCTCCAGAACCGTGAGTACCGGATGCTCGGCTCGACCAAGCTGTTGCGGGCCAACGTGCGCATCATCGCGGCGACCAATGTCGACCTGCGCAAGCACGTGGACCAGAGTCTGTTCCGGGCAGATCTCTTCCATCGCCTCCATGTCCTCTCCATCGAACTACCGCCCCTGCGCGAGCGCAGCGAGGATATCCCGCTCCTGGCCCAGCATTTTCTCGGCAAGTACGCGCGAGACTATGGGAAGGGGAAGATGCAGTTGTCGGTGACGGCGCTGCGAAAGCTCAGTGGCTACGCCTGGTATGGAAACGTTCGGGAGCTCCAGTCCGTTTTGGAGCGCAGCGTGCTGCTCGCGGGCACCTCCGAACTGCAGGCCGAGGACATCGATCTACCGTCGGATGGGAACGGCAGCGCCGAGCGTGAGCTGACCGATGTCGAGGATTTCACGCCTGAGGCGACGGCCGGGCGCGATTCGACCGCAACGTTCCGCGAGGCCAAAGAACGCATGATCCGCCAGTTCGAAAGGACCTACCTCATCCAAGTGATGGCGGCTGCTCAGGGGAATGTGTCACGCGCTGCCAGGATGGCCGGGATGCAGCGACGAGACTTCCAGCGCCTGCTACGAAAGCACGACGTCCGTCGGCCGGAACCGCGGGGTTGGTTCGATACCTGAAGCCTGGCACGCCTGCCGGAAAAACGTCGCACGCAGCCACGTGCCGTGACTCGACGTTACATCAGCCTTCTACAACTCTGCGAGTGGGGCAGGGGACGGGCGCCAATCAGATCCCGACGACGGCCGACCAGAAGGCCTCAGTGCAGCCAGCGCCGGTCGGGCTTCGGCAGGGCAAAACCGTTCTTGTCGATGGGTCGCCACCGGCCTCGCAGCGACGGTGCGTTCATCGCGACCTTGGTCTCTGCCCGGCGCTCGGCCGGTGTTTCCGCGACCGTTGCCAGAAGGAGCTCGCGTTCGCGCGCGAACTCGTCTTCCTCATTCCTCTGCTTCTCCACATCCTTCTTATCGCGCTTGGGCATGGCCCCCTCCTCGCCAAATCAAAGCAGATGCATCGTCATCCCCACCGGGACGCATCTCTGATGGCTGTCCTCCATTCTGCAAGGTGGATGCCATGACTGGTGGAGCAGTGATGCAACGTCGGGCGAAACCCGGGGCCATGCCGCCTACGACTGACCGCCCGGATGGCGCGATCTCGCCCCTGCCTAGGCAAAGCGGCGATAGCCATGCGGGGAATAGCCCGCATGCGCTGCAGCACATTTGTCGCAGTTCATGCGGGGACATCCCCGCAGCGCGCAAACTTCGAGATTTCCCAGTGATTCCGCCGACGTCCGCGACGACGCTTGGTCGCGGCCCGGTTCGCTGCGGAACGAGCATGTACTGCGTGGTACTCCGGCCGCGGTCTAGTTGCTCGGGCGAGTCGTGGTTTTTCGATGGGTTACGCGCCCCGAGACCCTTGGCATCCGGTTTGCATTTCCAGGCCCGAAGCAAATTGGCGGGGCGTAGGGACGAACGACTTCGACCAAGCTTCGAACTAAACAAAGGAGTGCAGAAAAATGGGACGTTTTGTTGCTTTCATGAAGGATGAGACTGGCGCGACGGCGATTGAGTACGGTCTTCTGGCCGCTCTGATCTCGATCGCGGCCATCACGGCCATGACCTCCGTTGGCACCAACCTGTCGGCCAAGCTCGACGAGGTCGCCACGGCGCTCAGCTAAGACCTAAGGACGAGGCAACTCCGAACAATGCTCGCCTCGGTCCGCAAGGGCCGAGGCGAGCGTGTCTCGCGCACCGGGGAGAGAAGTGAGGTGGACTTCACGATCCAGGTGGCTCTAGTAGTGACCGTCGTTATCGCGGCGGTGACGGACATCATCGGACAGCGTGTGCCGAACTGGCTCACGCTTTCGGCGCTTCTACTCGCAGTCACACTTCATACCATCGCATCGGGTACCGATGGCCTGCTGTTCAGTCTGGCCGGCTTCGGTGCCGGGTTTGCGCTTCTGATTCCTTTCTACGCGCTGGGCGGGATGGGCGCGGGCGACGTCAAGCTGCTCGCTGCCGTCGGCGCGTTCATGGGTGCCAAGCAGGTTCTTTGGGTCTTCATCTTCGCCGGGCTCTTCGGCGGGCTTTATGCAGTCGGACTGCTCGTCATGCAGGCTTTCCAGCAATTCGGGGCCGCCGGCGCCGCCAAGGACCTGCAAACACACTTGAAAACCATCGTTCTGACGGGTGGGGACGTTCGCTCCTGGACGAGCACGCTCCGCTCATATCCCAAGCTTCGCTACGCAGTGGTGATCGCACTTGGCGTGGCTGTGACGCGATTCTTCGAAGAATCGCTCTTGTAGGAGGTAGATCATGCGCCGTTATCGACCATTCATTCTTTTGGGCCTTGCTGGTGTCATCGCGTTCTCGACGAGCAGCATGGTGTACCGCTGGCTCCGTGCCCAGGCGTTCGCAAGCCAGGCCGTCGTCGAATCTCCCATCAAGACCGATGGGATCGCCGTTGCCAGCTACAACATCCCTCGGGGTGCCACCATCACGCCCGAGATGTTGAAGAGTGCTCAGCTCCCCATCGACGCGCTGCCCGAGGGCTGCTTCAAGGAAGCGGAGCTCCAGTCGCTGGTAGGCCGCGTGGCCACAATGGACATCGTGCAGAACGAGCCGCTGCTGCAGGCCAAGCTCGCGCCCGTCGATGGAAGCGGCGGCGTTGCGGCCATCCTGGACCCGAACAAGCGCGCCATGTCGGTGGCGGTGGACGACGAGGTGGGCGTGGCCGGTTTCGTGAAGCCCAGCGACCGCGTTGACCTTTTCGCGACCCTGGAGACGGAGGAAGAGGATCGCGGCGTGGTCACCAAGCTGGTCCTGGCCAATACCCTGGTTCTCGCGATCGGCACGGAGATGATCCGCACCGGCAAGGACGAGGAGGCCAAGCCTGTCAAGGTCATCACCCTCGAGGTCACGCCGGAAGAGGCCGAAAAGCTGGCCTACGCTTCCACGCGCGGCAAGTTCCGCCTGGCCCTGCGCAGCCCGCTGACCAAGGACGACATCCTGACGAGCGGTGCGACGATCGATTCGCTGCTCAACTCGTATAACGAGGGTCCGAAGCGCGGCCAGGGTCCGAAGCCCGGCGCCAGCGTGCAGCTGATCAAGGGCAAGGAAGTCACCCTCGTCGCCTTCTAGGCGGCACTGTACTTGCATCTATTAGCAACGACGCACGGCCCCGCCGTGCACGAACGCAAGGAGAGGCGATGATGGAGCGGACAGCACGACAGACGACCCGAGAGGCCTTGATGATCGTAGGATCATCTTTCCTCTTGCTTGCGCTGCCGCTGTGTCATGTGGCGGGTGCCCAGCAGACCGAGACCGTGCGCGCGAGCGCCGCTCGGCTGCTCGAGGTTCCGATCGGGAAATCGGTGGTCGTCGAAAGCCCGGTCGCCATCACCCGTGCCTCTCTGGCCAATCCGGCGGTCGCCGATGCCGTAGTCCTGTCGCCGAGGCAGGTCTACGTCACCGGCGTCGCGGTCGGGTCGACCAATCTTACCCTCTGGACCAGCGACACCGAGATCTACAAGATTTTCGATATCACGGTGGCGCCCGACCTGGCCGACCTGAAGGACCAGCTTCACCGTCTCTTCCCCGAAGAGACCGGCGTGCGCGTCAGCGCCAGCCGCGAGCACCTGACCATTTCCGGAACCGTCTCGAGCACTACGCGCCTTGCGCACGTGGCTTCGGTAGCCGAAGCCTACGCGCCCGAGAAGGTCGTCAACCTTCTGCAGGTCGGTGGCGTCCAGCAGGTCATGCTGGAGGTCCGCGTGGCGGAGATGAACCGCGAGCTCATCCGCCGTCTCGGCATCAACATCGGGTACCTGTCCGCCAACTCGAACGTGTTCGGCGTGACGACCCTCAACGATCTTTCGGCGGTCGTCTCTCCCCGAGATGCGACCTTCCTGCCGGGCGCCATCGGCGCGGGCACTTCGGCCCTCAAGGTCTCTCCTTTCGGTTACGTGCCGGTGATGGCGGACGCTATCCTTCGCTGGCAGACCGGAGATGCCGACTGGACCGCTTTCGTCGATGCCCTCAAGGAGAACGGCCTGGTCAAGATCCTGGCCGAACCGACCCTGGTCGCGCTCAGCGGACAGGAAGCCAACTTCCTGGCCGGCGGCGAGTTCCCCGTGCCCGTTCCTCAGAGTCTCGGCACCACGACCATTCAGTTCAAGAAGTTCGGCGTCGGCCTCAACTTCACGCCCACCGTGCTCGGTCAGAACCTGATCAGCATGCGCGTATCCCCGGAGGTCTCCGAGCTCGACTTCACCAACGCGATCGTGATCCAGGGCTTCCTGATCCCGGCCATCAGCACCCGCCGGGCCTCGACCGTGGTCGAGCTGCGCGACGGCCAGAGTTTTGCAATAGCCGGACTGATGCGTTCGACGGTCCGTGAAAAGCTTTCGAAGTTCCCCGTGCTCGGCGACGTGCCGGTTCTGGGAACCCTGTTCCGTTCCAGCGAGTTCCAGAAGAACGAGTCGGAGCTGATCATCCTCGTGACGCCGCGCCTGGTTCGTCCGATCGACTCGACGACCACGCCGATGCCGACCGACGCGTTCATCGAGCCCAACGATTTCGATTTCTACGGCATGGGCCGCATCGAGCTGACCGAGGCCGCCGAAGATTCGCCTCGCAACCTCGAAGGCGAGTTCGGCCACGTCAATCCGTAAGGAGAAATGACAATGAACTTTCGCACGCAGTCCAAGGTCACCTCTTTTCTCCTGATCGCCGTCCTGCCGGCGGTGGCGGCGTGCGACATCCCCGGGCCTCGTCCGCAAAGGCTGCACGAGAGCTTCGGGGCTGCTCAGGTCTACAACCGTCAGGCGCAAGTGCTGGATCCGGAAGCAAGCGCCAACATGACACCTGTCCGGACGATGGATGGCGGGGCCGCGGCTGCTGCTCATGGCGAGTACGTCAAGAGCTTCACGCCCAAGCCTGGCGCCGGCGCGGCGAGAGCCTACATGGGCCTCAGCGGCATTGCTGACGATTGATCCTTGGTGAAGTTCAGTAAGCGGTGAACCAAGGGGGTAATGCCACATGAAAGCCAATGAGAAAGGGATGGCAGCAGTGGAATTCGGGCTCGTACTGCCGATCCTCATGCTGCTCGTCTTCGGAATCGCCGAATTCGGTATCGCGTTCTATCGGGAACAAGTTCTCACAGGTGCCGTGCGCGAAGGTGCGCGCAAGGGCGTCGTTGCGACCTCTCCGAG
>DASPNH010000115.1:0-57699 GCA_035626675.1 Binatia bacterium | reverse complement strand
ACCGAGGACAATGCGTTCATCTGCATCGCCGAGGTGCCGCTCAACACGATGTTCGGCTTCGCCACCGACCTTCGCTCCGGCACGCAGGGCAAGGGCAACTTCACGATGGAGTTCGCCAAGTACGCCCAGCTGCCCAAGGCCGATCAGGAAGAGCTGATGAAGCTGTTGAAGGAGAAGACGGCGGCATAGTGCTCGGGCGCGGAACACGGCGGGCGGCCGGCTCCGGCACGATCCGCCCGCCGTTTCTCCCCGCGCCCGCCAACCGCTAGATCGCGGCCATGGATCCCCTGCGATCGGACCGGCCGCTGATCGTCTACGTCGACTTCAAGAGTCCCTACGCGTTCATCGCCGTCCAGCCGACCTATGAGCTGGCCGAGCAGTTGCGCATCCCCGTCGAATGGCGACCGCTGACATTGGACATACCTTCGTTTGCCGGCTCGGCGCGGCTCGACCGCGATGACAGCGTGCTGGAGAGCAGGCGCAGCGAGAGCCAGTGGGCGTGGGTGAAGTACGCCTATCGCGACGCGCGTCGCTACGCGCGGCTGCGCGGCCAGACGCTGCGAGGCACGACGAAGATCTGGGACACGACGCTGGCCGGCATGGGCCTGGAGTGGGCCAAGCGCTTCGGCGACGACGTGGTGCGCCGCTACATCGAGACCACCTACGAGCGCTTCTGGAAACGCGAGCTCGACGTCGAGGACGTCGAGGTCGTCGAAGCGCTCCTGCGCGAGTGCGGCGCCGACCTCGCCGGATTTCGCGAGTCGACGCAGGGCAGCGCGCGCGAAGAGTATCTCGCGTGCCAGCTGCAGATCTTCGACGCCGGCATCTTCGGCGTCCCCGGCTACGTCGTCGATGGCGAGTACTTCTGGGGACGCGAACACCTTCCGCGCATCCGCTGGATCCTCGAAGGACGGCAAGGGCCTTCCCCGGACATCGCCTACCAGAGAGTGGCCCGGTTGCCGGCGTGAGCGTGCGCGTCCTCGTCGATTTCGGAAGTCCGGCCTCGTATCTGGCGATCGCGCCGGCGTGCGAGCTCGAGATCAGGCTCGGCCAGGCCTTCGAGTGGTTGCCCTACAAGGGTGCGCCGCTGCCGCTGGCACGCCCTGACGAACCCGACACCGATCGCGGCACGCGCCACCGCCGCGTTCGCGGCCAGTATCTCCTTGCCGACCTGCGACGCTACGCCGAAGCGCGCGGTCTCGACCTCGGCGACATCCGCCGCGCGATCGAAACCGAACCGGCGATGCTGGCCTTGTCGTGGCTCAACAGACGCGCGCCCGATCTCGCGCGAGGTTTCGTCGTGCGAGCATTTGACCGCATCTGGCGCGAGCACGCACATGCCGACGGCAATTTCGTCGTGAGCCTGCTCGGCGCGCACGCAAAGGGCTTCGAAGAGTACTGCCGTACCGAGGCGCCCCAGGATCTTCAGCGCGTGCGCACGGACGCAGAGGCGATCGGCGCCTGGACCTCGCCGGTCTTCGTGGTCGGCGATGAGCCGTTCATCGGCCGCCAGCACCTGCCGATCGTCGAATGGCTGGTGACCGGACAGCAGGGGCCGCCGCCGATCTGAGCAGCACGACGTTCCCGCGACGACGTCGTCACGGAATGCCGCTCCTGCGCCTTTGCTGCCTCAGGCTTGCGAGCGTTCGCGCTCAGACCCGCAGCACGATCTTGCCGAAATTCGCGTTGCTCTCCATGCGCCGGTGCGCCGCCGGAGCTTCGGCCAGCGCCATCACGCAATCGACGACCGGCTTGATCGCTCCGCTCGCGACGTGCGGCAGCACGCTCTTCTCGAACGCGCGCGTGGCTGCGGCTTTCTCTTCCAGTGATCGCGAACGCAGCAGCGTGCCGCGAATCTGCAAGCGCTTGTTCAGGAGCGGGCCGAGCGGAAGCTCGCCGCTGAAGCCGCCCATCAGGCCGACCACGACCATGCGGCCCTTCTCCGCCAGCGCCTCGACGTTGCCGGCAAGGTAGGACGCGCCGATGAAATCGACGATCACGTCCACGCCGCGCCCGCCGGTCAGCGCGCGTGCACGCTCGGGGAACGTCTCCTCCTTGTAGTTGATGCCGGCGTCGAGCCCGAGGCCGGCAGCCTGGGCCAGCTTCTCGGCAGAGCCTGCGGTTCCGATGACGGGCGTGGCGCCCATCGCCTTGGCCACCTGCACGACCGACGTTCCGACGCCCGACCCTGCCGCGTGCACCAGCACGGACTCGCCGCAGACGAGCGAGCACTGGCTGAGCGCATCGTGCGCGGTGATCAGCGCCTCGGGCAGCGCCGCAGCCTCTTCATCGGACAGACCGGCCGGAACCGGCGAGACCAGTCGGTAGTGGGTGACGATCTTCTCGGCGTATCCGCCGCCGGCCAGTAGTCCCATGACGCGATCACCGGCGGCGATGCCGAGCACGCGCTCGCCGACTGCGAGCACCTCTCCGGTAAACTCGAGTCCAGGCACCTCGAACTGCGGCTTGGCGCCGGGCTGCGGATAGAACCCGCGCCGCTGCAGGATGTCGGCGCGGTTCAAGGCAGTGGCCTTGACGGCTACCAGAACGTCCTCGGGACCCATGACCGGGTCCGGGATGTCGCGCAGGACGAGGACGTCGGGGTCGCCGTACTGGCTGATGACGATGGCTTTCATGTTGTCTCCTGGCGGCGTGTGCGCGCGGACTCTTACAACGCGACGGGGCTCAGACCAACGCTTCGGCGCAGCTACGACTTTTCGCTCTGCCCGCGCCGCAACGCCGTCAGAAACGCTCGCGAGCGGGGCGCCTTGCCCAGGTGCAGATCGACCAGGCGTTCCAGCAGCGCCGATGCCAGGCGGCTGACCTCGGGGGCGGCGGCGTCGGGCACGTCGAGGGCGGCGCTGCGTACATATTCCATGAGCGGTGCGTCGATCACGCGCCGGCTCGGCCGAAAGCTCGCGTCCTCGGGATCGATGCCGAGCGACTCGGCCTCGTGCCGCGAGCAGATCACCCCGCTGCCGCGACTGTCCAGGATGGGCCGGGAGTATTCGGTGACGGGCTCGGCGCAGATCCCGCACGAGCCGAAGTCGGGCGCCCACCCGCTGCGATCAAGCAGGCCCAGGACGTAGTGGTGCGCGAAGGGCTCGCAAGGCCCACTGCCGAGACGCCCGATGATCTCGCGATAGAGCTCGTAGAGGTCACGGCAGACGTCGCGCTCGACGGTCATCAATTCGGTCAGCTCGGTCAGATAGGAGGCCCACGCGTAGGTGTCCAGGTCCGAGGCCATGGCCGCGTTGGATCCGAGCACGCGGCTCTCGTGCAGGAACGCAAGCGAACCGTAGGGCTTGCGCGCGATCCGCACGCAGACTTCCTGAAACGGCTCGAGCGCGCCGCCAGCGAAGCGACGCACCGACCGCCGCGCGCCCTTGGCGATGGCCGAGATCTTGCCGAGGTCGCGGGTCAGCAGCACCACGATGCGATCGGACTCGCCGTAGTTGCGCGTCCTCAGGACGAACGCATCGGTCGTGACCTCATCCATAGGGACCGGGAACCATTCCTACCATCGGCGCGGTGTCCAGGCGCGCCGCGCGGCGTTGACAGCCGCTGCGGCCGCCCTTAGCTTCCTCGTCGCCGGCAGATGCGAGGCATCTGCTCCATTTCCGCGCCTGCACAGGATCCCATGGCGGACGAAAGCGCAGAATCCAAGAACGGAGTCGAAATCGAGGGCAGCGCCGCCGAAGGTGAGGCTGGCGACGGCGCCGCGCAGGCTGCGTCCGAAGATGCCCTGGCAGCCGCCCAGCGTGAGGCGGCCGAGAACTACAACCGCTTCCTGCGGGCCAAGGCCGATCTCGACAACATCCAGAAACGCCACCAGCGCGAGCTCGCCGACCGCGCCCGCTTCGAGGGCGAGGGGATGATCCGAGACCTGCTTCCGGTCGTCGATGACCTCGAGCGCGCGCTCGAGCATACGGCCGCATCCACCGGGGCCGATTCCAGCCTGGCCGATGGCGTAGGCCTGGTCCTGCGAGGGATGCTGGGGGCCCTTCGGCGCCACGGCGTCGAGCGAATCGAGGCCGAGGGCAGGCCCTTCGACCCCAATGAGCACGAGGCCGTGACGATGGTCGAAACCGATGAAGCGGCGCCCGGCACCGTCATCTCGGTTCACAGGCCCGGCTACCGCATGCGCGACCGCCTGTTGCGCCCCGCTCTCGTCGCCGTTTCCAAAGCTTCGACCCCGAGCTGAGGCTCGTCCTGGAGAAAAGGGGTCAGGCACCTTTTTCGCCTGCCGAAAAAGGTGCCTGACCCCTTTTTCACAGCTTGCGTGCCGAACCCGGGTGCTTATCTACCGGCCCGGGTGCCGAATCTGGCGCCACAATCTGACCGACGTCGCTCGCAGCGCGGGCCGTCGCCTGGAGAAGCATCATGGGCAAAGTCATCGGCATCGATCTCGGAACCACCAATTCCTGCGTCGCCGTCCTGGAGGCGGGCAGCCCGGTGGTCATTCCCAATTCCGAGGGCGGACGTACGACTCCCTCGGTCGTCGCCGTCACCGATGGCGGCGAGCGCCTGGTCGGCACCATCGCCAAGCGCCAGGCCATTACCAATCCCAAGAACACGATCTTCGCGGTCAAGCGCCTGATCGGCCGCCGCTTCGATGACGCCGAGGTGCAGAAGGCCAAGGGCCATCTGCCCTACGAGATCGTCAAGTCCGACAACAACGCCGCCTACGTAAGCCTGGGCGGCAAGGTCATGAGCCCGGCCGAGGTGTCGGCCATGATCCTCCAGAAGATGAAGACCACCGCCGAGGACTACCTCGGCGAGACCGTCACCGACGCGGTCATCACCGTTCCGGCCTACTTCAACGACAGCCAGCGCCAGGCCACCAAGGACGCCGGCGCCGTCGCGGGCCTGAACGTCCTGCGCATCATCAACGAGCCGACGGCCGCGGCCCTTGCCTACGGTCTCGACAAAAAGGGCGAGCGTCGCATCGCGGTCTTCGACCTCGGCGGCGGCACCTTCGACATTTCAGTCCTGGAGCTCGGCGAGGGCGTCTTCGAGGTCAAGGCGACCAACGGCGACACGTTCCTGGGCGGTGAGGACTTCGATCAGACCATCATGGAGTACCTGGTCGCCGAGTTCCGTCGCGACCAGGGCATCGACCTCTCCAAGGACCGCATGGCCCTGCAGCGCCTCAAGGAAGCTGCCGAGAAGGCCAAGTGCGAGCTGTCCACCGCGATGGAGACCGACATCAACCTGCCGTTCATCACGGCCGACCAGAGCGGTCCCAAGCACCTGAACATCAAGCTGACGCGTTCCAAGCTCGAGGCGCTGTGCGCCCCGCTGCTCGATCGCCTCGAAGGTCCGTGCCGCACCGCCCTGAAGGACGCCGGCATGCAGCCCTCCGACATCGGCGAGGTCGTGCTGGTCGGCGGCATGACGCGCATGCCGGCGGTGCAGGAGCGCGTTCGCAAGGTCTTCGGCAAGGAGCCGCACAAGGGCGTCAACCCCGACGAGGTCGTCGCCATCGGCGCCGGCATCCAGGGCGGCGTCCTGGCCGGCGAGGTCAAGGACGTGCTGCTGCTGGACGTCACGCCGCTCTCGCTCGGCATCGAGACTCTCGGCGGCGTCTTCACCAAGCTGATCGAGAAGAACACGACGATCCCGACGCAGAAGAGCCAGGTATTCTCGACTGCCGACGACAATCAGCCGGCCGTGTCGATCAAGGTCTTCCAGGGCGAGCGCGAGATCGCGGCGCACAACAAGCTGCTGGGCCAGTTCGACCTGACCGGCATCCCGCCGGCGCCGCGCGGCATGCCGCAGATCGAGGTCACCTTCGACATCGACGCCAACGGCATCATGCACGTTTCGGCCAAGGACAAGGGCACCGGGCGCGAGCAGCGCATCGAGATCAAGTCCGACTCCGGCCTGACCAAGGACGAGATCGAGCGCATGATCCGCGACGCCGAGGCGCACGCCGCCGAGGACCACAAGCGCCGCGAGCAGGTCGATGCCCGCAACGAGCTGGACTCGCTGATCTACCGCGTCGAGAAGAGCCTGGCCGAGCTCGGCGACAGCGTCGACGACGCCACCAAGAACGACGTTCGCACGGCCATCGAGGGCGCCAAGAAGCAGCTCGACAACGAGGACGTCGCCGCGCTCAAGTCGGCCAAGGAAGAGCTCGAGCGTACCGCGCACAAGCTCGCCGAAGCCATGTACAAGAAGGCGCAGGCCGAGCAGGGAGCCCCGGGCAACGGCGGCGAGGGAATGGACGGCGGCGGCATGGGCGGCGCCCAGGGGGGCGGTCCTGGCGGCGGCGGGCCGGGCCGAGGCGGCGACGACGTCGTCGATGCGGACTTCGAGGAAGTGAAGCCGAACTAGCGGAGCTTCCGACAGTTACGGAGATGAGGCACTAACCTACAGCGGGCCTTCGGTTCACGACGATCGAAGGCCCGCCGTGCATCAGGACCGCGGTTCTCGCGAATGCGCGAGGCTTTGCGGGACGAGAGCGAAGAGCCGGGCAGACGCGGCGTCGAGATGGAGAGAGCGGGCAGTGGCGAGGGACTATTACGAGATCTTGGGTGTTGCGCGCGATGCCTCCACCGACGACATCAAGAAGGCGTACCGCCAGTGCGCGCTGAAGTTCCATCCCGACCGCAACCCCGACGACAAGGAAGACGCCGAGCGCAGATTCAAGGAAGCCAGCAAGGCCTACCAGGTGCTTTGCGATCCCGACAAGCGCGCCCAGTACGACCGTTACGGTGAAGCGGCTTTCGAGGGCCCCGGCGCCGGCGGCTTCGATTTCTCGTCCGCATTCGCCAGCGGCGCCTTCGAGGACGTCCTTGGCGATCTGTTCGGCGACTTCTTCGGCGGCGGACGCCGCCGCGGCGGCAACCGCGCCGCCCGCGGCGACGACCTTCGCTACGATCTCGACATCACGTTCGAGGAAGCCGCGCGCGGCTGCGAAAAGCACATCACCATTCCGCGCACGATCTCGTGCGATGCGTGCTCGGGCAGCGGCGCCAAGACGGGAACTTCACCCGAGACGTGCCCTGCCTGCCGCGGTGCGGGCCAGGTTCGCTTCCAGCAGGGCCTGTTCCAGATCGCCAAGACGTGCGGCCAGTGCAACGGCGAAGGCAAGATCAACCGCACGCCGTGCCCGAGCTGCCGCGGCCGCGGCCGCAACCGCACGATGCGCGAGATCAAGGTCAAGGTGCCCGCAGGCGTCGACACCGGCTCGCGTCTCAAGCTTCGCGGCGAAGGCGAGGCCGGCGCTCGCGGTGGTCCCTCCGGCGACCTCTACGTCCTGCTCACGGTAAGGCCGCATCCGCTCTTCCAGCGCGACGGCGCCAACGTCGTCTGCCAATGCCCGATCTCGATGATCGACGCCGCGCTCGGCGCCGAGATCGAGGTCCCCACGCTCGAAGGCATGGTCAAGCTGAAGATCCCCGCCGGCACCCAGCACGGCAAGATCTTCCGTCTGGCCGGCAAGGGCGTGCCCGACCTGCGCCGCACCAGCAGCAACGGCGACCAGTACGTCGTCATGCAGATCGAGATCCCCACCAAGCTCACCAAGAAGCAGAAGAAGCTTCTCGAACAGATGCGCGACGACGAGCCGGCCGAGCAGCACGAATCTCTGGTGACGCAGTTCGCGAACAAGGTCCGCGAGCTGATGAGCTGAGCAGAAGGGTCAGGTACCCATTTCGGCGGCCACCCTGACTGCTTCTGTTCCGGCCGACCGCAAGCCGCGGCGGCTGTGACAGGCCAGCCGGTCGATGGCTCTCCCCGCTGCATGAGAATATGTTCAAGGGATGCACGAGGACGCCGTCATTTCCGATGCCCTGACTGCATCGGTCAAAGATCTCGTTGCGGTGTACCGCTTCGGATCGACGGTGAGTGGACAGCAGCACTCCGATAGCGACGTCGACGTCGCAGTCCTCGGTCGGACTCCGCTGGATCCCCTGGAGCGTTTCCAGCTACAGGAGGAATTGGCGCTGCGCCTTCATCGCGACGTCGATCTGGTCGATCTGCGCCGCGCCTCCACGGTAATGCGCATGCAGGTCGTTTCGACCGGACTTTGCTTCCTCGTCGCCGATGAGACCGAGCGCGACCGCTTCGAGGATTACGTTTTCGCTGCGTACGCACGGCTGAACGAGGAGCGCCGCGGCATTCTCGACCAGATCCGCAGAGACGGGCGGGTGTACGATGGATGATGTCGTCATCAACAAGGTTGCCGTCATCGAACGGTGCCTCGCCAGGGTCCGCGAAGTGCACGGCGGCGACGACGCCAATCTGACCGATGATGCGGTGAAACAGGATTCGATCATCCTGAACCTCCAGCGCGCCTGTGAAGCCGCCATCGACCTCGCGATGCACCTGGTACGAACGCGCAGGCTCGGCGTGCCTCAGGAGTCTCGGGACGCGTTCGTGCTGCTCGGCGGGAATGATGTAATTCCGGCTGAGCTGGCAGAACGGATGGCCAGGATGGTGGGCTTCCGAAACGTGGCGGTGCACGACTACACGAAGCTGGATCTGGCGATCGTGCGTTCGATCATCGGGCAGAGGCTGACCGATTTTCAGGAATTCTGCCGCAGCGTGCTTGCCGAGTCCTAGGGACCGGTTCGTTCGTTCGTTCCAGCTGCCGGCGCGGCGTCCGCTTGCCGAACCATGGTACCGGCAACACGATCCGTGGCCATGCCTCGCGATTCGTCCTAGGCTCCCGCCATGAGCGAAAACTCCGAGTACGTCCCACCCAAAGTCTGGCAATGGAACAAGACGTCGGGCGGCCGGTTCGCCGAGATCAACCGTCCGGTCGCAGGCCCTACTCACGAGAAGGACCTGCCGGTCGGCAAGCATCCTCTCCAGCTTTACTCGCTCGGCACTCCCAACGGCGTCAAGGTGACGATCCTGCTCGAGGAGCTGCTCGCGCTGGGACACTCCGGCGCCGAATACGATGCCTGGCTCATCAACATCATGGGCGGGGATCAGTTCAGTAGCGGGTTCGTCGCCGCCAATCCGAACTCGAAGATCCCGGCACTGATGGACCATACGACCACTCCGCCGACGCGGGTCTTCGAGTCGGGCGCGATCCTCTTGTACCTGGCCGAGAAGTTCGGAGAGTTCGTGCCTTCCGACCATCGGACACGCACCGAATGCCTTTCATGGCTGTTCTGGCAGATGGGAGCGGCGCCGTTCCTCGGCGGCGGCTTCGGACACTTCTACGCTTATGCACCGGTCAAGCTCGAGTACGCGATCGACCGCTTCGCGATGGAAGTGAAACGGCAGCTCGACGTGCTCGACCGTCACCTCGCCGAGCACGAGTACATGGCCGGAACGGTCTACACGATCGCCGACATGGCCATCTGGCCGTGGTACGGCGCGGTGATGTCCAACGCCGCCTACGGTGCGGCCGAGTTTTTGGAGGCACACACCTATACGAACGTCGCGCGCTGGACGGCACAGATCGGCGCGCGGCCGGCCGTGCGGCGCGGACGCATGGTCAATGCGGTCTTCGGCAAACCGGAGAACCAGCTGCGCGAGCGCCACGACGCATCGGACTTCGAGCTGAGAACGCAGGACAAGCTCGAGTCTGCGACCTGACGGCGACACGCGGTAGACCGGCCCGAGCGAAATGGGATAGGTTGCGATCCGTCCGTTCGTTGCTCGACGTTCGCAGAGGGGGACACACCATGATGCGCAGGATCGCCATCGTATTGACGGTGCTCGCCGTCGCCACCAGCGCCTCGGCCGCCACCGAAGGCGGCAAGTGCTACGCCATCCAGATGAAATCCCTGGGCAAGCTCTGCACGGCCTACGCCAAATGCTGGAGCACGGCCATCGAGACCGACATGCCACACGGCTGCAACGTCCCGCACATCGCATCCGAAGTCGCGCTCGAGAAGGTCCAGAAGGCCGAATCCAAGTTCACGTGTTTCGTCGAGGGCATGGATCCTTTCGACGCCTCCGTCGGCGATCTCTACGGCGGTACCGAGGATGCGGCGGGTGTGCTCGACCCCGCGGGCATGGGCGACGCCTGCGGCGCCAAGAAGATGAAGGCCGTCGGCAAATACTGTTCGTCGGTGCTCAAGTGCAACGGCGTCGCGGTCAAGACCGAGGGCAAGAAACCCGCCGCACCTTGCGTCAGCAAGGCGCTGGAGAAGATGGCCGGGAAGTTCGCGGCGCTGGAGGCCAAGGCGTGCGCCGTCGTCGGCAACAGCGACGAAGCCGGCGACTTCATCGACTCCGCAACCGCACCCGTGGTCGAGCGCTACCTGGCCCCTCCCACGACGACGACCTCCATCACCACGACGAGCACCACTGCGTTGCCGACGACGACGACGCTGCCCGTCCCGACGACGATCCTGTCTTCGACGACGACGCTGCCGGCCACGACCACCACGATCCTGTCTTCCACGACGACGACTCTACCGGTCACCACCACCACGATCCCGTCGACGACCACGACGATGCTTGCGACCGACAGCATCTGTGATGCCGGCGATCCGACCGGAAGCTCCGACTGCAACGGCTCCTGCGAGATCATGGAGACCCTGGAGAGCGCCGACTGCGACGGCTCGTGCGGAGCCGCCGATGCCGACCCGTTGACCGAGGATTGCGACGGCCGCTGCGACGTCGACGACGCCGCGGGCAGCCCCGACTGCAATGGTTCCTGCGAGATCATGGAAGCGCTCCACGGTCCCGACTGCGACGGGTCGTGCGAAACCACCGATGCCGAGCCGTTGACCGAGGACTGTGACGGCAACTGCGACTCGGTGGATGTCGCCGGCAGTCCCGACTGTGAAGGCTCGTGTGAAATCATGGACAGCGACACCGGTGTCGACTGCGACGGCTCCTGCGAATCGGGCGAGACCGTCGGTGGTCCGGACTGCGACGGCTCCTGCGACTTCGACGATGCCGAGCCGCTGACCGGAGATTGCAACGGATTCTGCGAGCTCGGTGATACGGCGGAGAGTCCGGACTGTGACGAATCCTGCGAGGTGGGCGAGACTGGCGGCAGCCCCGACTGTGACGGCTCCTGCGACCCGGAGGATGCCGAGCCGCTGACCGAGGACTGCGACGGCCGCTGCGACCTCGGTGACGAGGCCGACGGTCCGGACTGCAACGGCTCCTGCGAGGTGGGCGAAGCCGATGGCGGCGCCGACTGCGACGGCTCTTGCGACCCGGACGATGCCGTGCCGCTGACCGAGGACTGCGATGGCCGCTGCGACCTCGATGATGCGACCGGCAGTCCCGATTGTGACGGGTCCTGCGGCTTTGGAGAGGCCGATGGCGGCGCGGACTGCAACGGAATCTGCGAGGTCGGCGATGGCGAGCCGCTGACCGCGGATTGCGACGGCGCGTGCGGCCTCGACGACGTCGGCGGCAGTCCCGACTGCAACGGCATCTGCGAGATCGGAGACGAGCCTACCGGCCCGGACTGCTTCGACGAGTGAACCTGCGAGCCCGTCCTAGGCGGCGGCGCGCCGTCTTCACGGCGGATGACCCGCACGGCAGCTTCGAGTACACGAGCCGGCAGCCGCTGTCTGCCTCCGCGCGCGCAGCCGCCACCGGCGCCGTTGATCACAGGATCGGCGAGAACCCCGCGAACGTCCTGGCCGCCTTCAGCACCGCCCAGTACGCCGCCAGCGCCGTCCATTGCTCGGGCGTGCAGTGATTGCGCGGGCCGAAGGCGATCATCACCTCCCCGCTGTCGTCGCGCATCGCGCGCCCTTCGCCGTCTCGCTGCACACGGTACTCGAACATCTGCGGCGCACCGCTTGCGATGAGAGTGCGCGCCGGTGCCTCGACGAGGCTGGCAAGCTCGCGCGACCACGTCACCGCCATGACCTCGCTGTTCAGGCCCATGCTGACGGGATCGAGGTTGTAGGTGCCGACCATGGCCAGCACGCCATCGAAGGTGATGCTCTTGGTGTGCAGGTTGTGGCGGCTGCCTGCCACGAACAGCCGCAGCGTCGGCACGCGTGCCATGATCTCGGGCCACTGTTCGAGAAAGAAGGCCTGGCTCAGGGCGTTGTCGCTCGAAACGGGGCTGTTGGTGACGATGGTGATGGCGACCCCGCGCGCCGCGGCTTCTTCGAGAGCACGCACGCCCGGCTCGGTCAGGACGACGTACGGCGTCTGCAGGAAGACTTCATGCCCAGCCGTCTGGACCAGGCGCAAGACCGCATCAGTGATCGGATCGTCTGCGGCGCTGCGGCGAGCGTGGCTGTCCAGGATGCGCGTCTCGCCGTGTACCGGCGCGGGCTCGGGCGTCAGCAGGGCGCCGTAAAGCCGCGGGTGGGAGCGCAGCTCGCGCATCCAGCTCTGGCCCGTGCTCGGCTGCGGCGGCTCGATGCCGCGCAGCCATCGATCCATGGCATCGAAGGCCAGCAGCAGCTCCTCGCGCCGCTCGCTGCCGGGATCCCAATCGATGGCGGGCACCGCATCCTCGCTGTCGAACTGTCGCTCAAAGGCGTACGTGAGCGCTTCGGCGATACGCGGACTGTCGATGCGGAGATCGGCGTCGCGAAATGCGCGATTGTCGGCGGCCGGCTCCTCGAAGTACTCGGCTGCGATGTTGCGACCGCCGATCAGGCTTCTGACGCGGTCCACGACCAGGATCTTGTCGTGCTCGCTGGCCATGATGGCGCTCGGCCGCATCGTCAGCAGCCCCTCGGTCCAGCGCCGCCACAGCGGCCGGTAGCTGCGAACCGTCACGCCCGGGGTCGCTGCCAGCTCTTCGAGGTAGTCGTTGCCGGCGATTTCGCGCGACATCGGGGTACCGTAGGCGTCCAGCAGTATACGGACCGAGACGCCGGCGCGCGCGCGTTCGAGGAGGTGTCCCAGGAAGGCACGTCCGAAGACGTCCTCGTGCAGCAGGAAGTAGCTGACGTCGATCTGCTGCTGTGCGCCCTGCAGCATCCTCCAGCGCTCCACCCACGACTGCGTGTTGCCCGCGTAGAAACGAAGAGGCGCGACGTCGGCGGGGTCGTCGAAGGTCTCGAAGATTTGTCGCAGGGTCGCGGGCGGACCGCGATCAGCGGGCGCTGCGTCAATGCCGACGGGCCCGCTTCGCGCCGGCAGCAAACCGCAGGCGGCGAAGAGTGCGCCTGCGGCCAACATTGCGGTCGCGACGACCGTGCGGAGTCGTAGAAGCGTCACGAGCGAGCGACCAGACCCGATGATGCCCAATCCTGCGGCCGTCGCCCAGACCTGAGGCCGCAGGCGGTCGTGTTTTGCCGCTGCGGCGGCGATGATCCATGTATGGCGGCCTCGAGCAGGAAGCGCTCCGCAGGCGAGCATGAGTTCCTGGAGGCGCTGCGAAGCGCGGCCTCGCGCCTCGGCGGCTCATCCGGTGTCGTCATCGGCATCGGCGACGATGCTGCCGTCGTGCGCACCGGACCCAGAACGGTACTCACCACCGACTCGCTGATCGAGGGCGTGCATTTCCACGGCGGCTGGCTCACCCCCGCCGAGCTTGGACGGCGCGCGTTTCGCGTTTCGGCCTCCGATGTCGCGGCCATGGGCGGTCGTCCCCGCTACGTACTGCTATCACTCGAAGCACCGCCGCTGGCAGCAGCCGGCTCCGGTTTCGACATCGCATTCGCAATGGAGATCCTTCGAGGCCTTGCCGGCGATGCGCGCCGCGTCGGCGCCGAGTTGGTCGGCGGCAACGTGAGCGCTGCCGCGCAGTGGGGTGTGACTGTCACCGTCGTCGGCTCGGCCCCGACGAGGCCCGTGACTCGCTGCGGCGCCAGGGTGGGCGACCTCGTCCTGGTCACCGGCGCTCTCGGCGGCGCCGCAGCTGGGGTCCGCACGCTTGCGCAAGGCTCTGCCGGCGCAAGGCGACTACCGCTGCGTCGCGAAGCGGTCACCAGTGCCTATCGCAAACCACCCTGCCGACTCGGTCTCGGCGCCGATCTGGCAGAGGCGAGGTTGCTGAGGTCGATGATCGACGTATCGGATGGCCTGGTGCAGGACCTCGGCCACCTTTGCCGGCACTCGGACGTTTCGATCAGCTTCGACTCGCTGGAGGTTCCGATTCATCGCGCCGCCACGACGGCTGTCGATGGTGCGCGCGATGCCGCGCTGGCTCTGGCTCTCGGCGGCGGCGAAGACTACGAGCTGGCGATGACGGCGGCGCCCGCCAACCGAAACGCGATCGAACGCATCGCCGCTCGACACCGTTGCCGCCTGACGGTCATCGGCACCGTGACCGCTGGATCTTCCGGCGTGACCGACGTGCGTGGAATGCTCGGCGGCCAGCGCGGCTTCGACCATTTCCGCGCCGCCGGCAAGCCAAAGGGCAGACGATGACGGACCTGGACTGGCTCCAATGGCCCGCGATGGTCGTGACCGTGGCCGCGGCCTGGTTCGTCGGCTCGCAGCGCAAGTTCAAGCGCAACTACGGCTTCTGGCTGTTCCTGCTGAGCAACGTGCTGTGGGCGGTCTGGGGCTGGCACGACGGCGCGCTGGCACTGATCATCCTTCAGGTATGCCTGGCGGTGATGAACATTCGCGGAGCGAAGAAGACGGCGGAGTGAAGCGCTCAGGTCGTGAATTTACGGGTACGCGCGACACGTAGATTCGCTGCCTCGCCCATGCCCGTTCACGGACAGTGCGGCGTGATCGCGAGGCCGACGGCGGCGCGCAGGATCGCCAGCGCGTCGGTGGCGGTGATGTTGCCGTCGCCGTTGTAGTCGCACACGGCCAGCAGGCAGGAGCCCGAGCCCACGGCGACGCGCAGCGTTGCCAGCGCGTCGCTCGCGGTCAGCTTGCCGTCGCCGTTGAAGTCGCCGCACACCGGCGCTGCCATCGTCGTCGTCGTGCTCGACGTGGTGGTAGTCGTGCTGGACGTGGACGTCGTCGTCGGATCGTCGATCGTAGTAGTCGTCACGTCCAGGGTGGTCGTGGGCCCGGCCATCGTCGTCGTCGTGGGCTCGTCCACGGTCGTCGTGGGAGCGTCCAGCGTGGTCGTGGTCGGCTCGTTCACGGTAGTGGTCGTGACGTCCAGCGTCGTGGTAGTGACGTCCAAGGTGGTCGTGGTGACTTCTACCGTCGTGGTCACCTCCACGGTGGTCGTCGTCGTCGGCTCCAGCGTCGTAGTGGTCTCCAGCGACGTGGTCGTGGTCGGCTCCATCGTCGTCGTGGTATCGATGCTCGGATCGCACGCATCGCCGATCTGGTCGCCGTCCACGTCGACCTGGTCGGCGTTGGCGACGCCCTCGCAGTTGTCGCGCAGGTCGGCCACGAGGTCGCCGTCCAGGTCCGTGCACGGCACCGGCGGCGGAAGGCTGCGTCCGCCGGCGCTGGAGCCCCAGCATCGCACGACGCCGGCGGCATCGATGGCGCAGCCGTGCTCCAGACCCACCGCCACGGCCGTGAAGGTTCCTGGCGGCGGCGTTGCCTGTCCCTGGCCGTTCTCGCCCCAGCACGCCAGCGTGCCGTCGCTGCGGATCGCGCAGCCGTGCGCGCCGCTGCCCGCCGTCGCGATCTTCGTGAACGTGCCGGCCGGCAGCGTGAGCGGAAGCGAGTCGTCGCCCCAGCAACCCAGCGCGCCGGTTCCCTTGACGCTGCACGCATGCGCCAGCGGCGCCACCGTCGACGATCCTGCCGAGGCCACGTCCAGGTGCGTGCTGCCGGGCGAGGTGATCTGGTCGAGCGTGTTGTCGCCCCAGCACTTGAGGAACCCGGTGTTCTTGATGCCGCAGTTGAAGTCGGCCCCGGCGCTCAGATGCGTGAAGATGCCCGTGGGCGCGGTGCGCTGGCCCGCGGAGTTGGAGCCCCAGCACGTCACGGTCGAATCGCTCTCGATGCCGCAGGTATGCGAAGCGCCTGCGGCCAGATGCTTGAACTGCAGCGGCGACGGCGTCGACTGGTTGCTGCCGTTGGAGCCCCAGCACTGCACCGTGTTGTCCATGCGGATCGCGCAGGCGTGGCTGCCGCCCACCGCCACGTTCTTGAACTTGCCCGGCGGCACCGCGGCCCCGCCTGCCACGTCGCCCCAGCACCAGATCGTATTGTCGCTCGCGCGAATGCCGCAGTTGCCCGCGGCGCCCGCCGAGATCTGGCTCAGCGCGAGGTGGCAGGTCGTGCTGCGGCAGTCGTTGGTGCACGAGTCGTCGTCGACGTCGTTGGCGTCGTCGCACTCGTCGAAGCCTTCGACGGTTCCGTTGCCGCAGGTCACGGGCAGCGTGGTCGTGGTCGTCGTGGTCACGCAATCCGGGACCGGCGAGGTGATGCCGGGGTGCGTGCACGAGCCGGCGCCGTCGCAGACGTCGTCGGTGCAGGGATTGGCGTCGCTCTCGCAGGCCGACAGCGCCGCCTCGTTCTCGCAGGACGCCGCGCAGCAGTCGCCGCCGAGGAGGTTGCCGTCATCGCACTGCTCGCCCGGCTCGAGCGTATCGTTGCCGCACTCGGGCGGATCGCAGATGTCGCCGATCCCGTCGCCGTCGATGTCGGCTTGCGTCGCGTTGGCGTCGGCAGCGCAGTTGTCGAGATCGTCGACGACCAGATCGCCGTCGAAGTCGCTGCACGGCACCGGCGGCGGCGCGCTCTGGCCGGCGCCGCTTGCGCCCCAGCACTCGACGTCGCCATCGGACCGCAGCGCGCACGTATGCGCGTTGCCCGCGGCGATTTCGATGAACGTTCCCGAGGCGGGCGTTGCCTGCCCCGCATCGTTGGCGCCCCAGCACGAAACGGTACCGTCGGTGCGGATCGCGCAGCCGTGCGCGCCGCCGCCGCCGGTGGCGATGCGCGTGTAGGAACCCGCGGGCAGCGTCAGCGTAGGATCGCCCCAGCACAGCGCTGCGCCAGTGGTCTTGACGCCGCAGGTAAGTCCGAACGGTGACTCGGCCGGCATGCCTGCGGCCGACAGCTGCGTATAGCTGCCGGTCTGCGCAGTGGCCTGGCCCAGGGTGTTGTCGCCCCAGCACTTGAGCGTGCCGGTGCTCTTGATGCCGCAATTGTGCGAGCCGCCGGCCGCGACCAGAAGGTAGTTGCCGGTCTGGGCGATGCGCTGGCCCGACGAGTTCGAGCCCCAGCAGCTCATCGTCGAGTCGGTCTCGATGCCGCAGGTATGCGCGCCTCCGGCCGAGACCTGCTTGAACGACAGCACCGGCGGCGTGGCCTGATTGCTTGCGTTGGATCCCCAGCACGCCAGCTTGTCGTCCATGCCGATGGCGCAGGCATGCGCGCCGCCCACCGTCACCTGCTGGAAGCTGCCCTTGGGAGCCGCCGCGCCCGATGCGGTCTCGCCCCAGCACCAGATCCTGCCGTCGCTGGCGCGGATGCCGCAGTTGCCGTTGCCGCGCGCCGAGAGCTGGCTGAGCTTGAGCGCGCACGTGGTGCTCTTGCAGTTGGCCAGGCACGCGTCGGTCTGGTCGGTGTTGCCGTCGTCGCACTCCTCGCCGGCCTGCGCGATGCCGTTGCCGCACACTTCGTCGACGCAGGCGTCGCAGCCGTCGCCGGTGGCGGTGTTGCCGTCGTCGCACTGCTCGCCGGCCTGCACGCTGGCGTTGCCGCAGACCTCGATGACGCAGACCGGATCGCAGTCGTCGCCGCCGGTGGTGTTGCCGTCGTCGCACTGCTCGACGCCGGAATGGATGTGGCCGTCGCCGCAGCTGGCCAGACGGCAGTCCTGCAGGCAGCCGTCGGTCTCGACCGTGTTGCCGTCATCGCAAGGCTCGACGCCCGCGTGCACGAAGGCATCTCCGCAGCGCGCATCCAGGCAGAACTCGGGACAGTCGTCGGTGTTGTCCTCGTCGCCGTCGTCGCACTGCTCGCTGGCTTCGATCGAGCCGTTGCCGCACGTCAGCGAGCGGAAATTGGCGGTGCAGGTCGTGGGGGAATGGATCGTGACGACGCCGTCGCTGCAGTCGGCACCGCCGCTCCATCCCTCGAACACCGACCCTTCCTGCGCCGTCGCGGTCAGCGTGATCACGGTGCCGGCGAGGTATTCGTCGCTGCACACGAGGCCGCAGTCGATGCTGCCGACGTCGCTGGTGACCGTGCCCGCACCGGTGCCCGGTCTGGTGATCGTCAGCACCGGCGGCGCGATCGGACCGAAGCACAGCGGCACGACGTTGGCGCGCCCGGCAACGTACTCCGACATCAGCACGGCCACGCGATCGGGCTGCGTGCCATGCGGATGCCCGAGACCGAAGGTCATGGCGATGTTGTCGGTGCCACCCTCGCGCAGGTGGCAGTAGCTCATGATGGTGCCGCAGTGCTCACCGACGCCGTTCGGACACGGCAGGCTCGTCGGACCGCTGTAGCAGCCGGCCTCGCCGCTGTAGCACTTGTCGACCGGCTCGTCACTGCCGCCGATGCCCGCGTAGCAGTGCGTATGCTGCGAAGAGAAATTGTGACCGATCTCGTGCGCGACGATGAAAGCCGCATACGCTTCGTTGTCGGTCAAGTCGCCGCTGACGCCGTAGCCCATCGTCGTGCTGCAAAGGCCGGCCACGTAGGCCAGGCCGCCGCCGAGCAGCTTGCCGCTCATCAGATGCACCATCGTGCGCAGCGTGTTCGGATGATTGGCCTGCCAGTAGTTCTTGAGCTCGCTCAGCGCGCCGTTGGTTCCGGTGGCCGTCCACGGATCGGCGGCGGAGGTGCGAATCGCCAGGTAGGTCAGCTGGATCTGCGCATCGATCTCGGCCTGATAGATGCTGGAGACCGAGGCCACGACGCTGGCGACGAAGGCAGTGGTGTCGGCGGTGTTGCCGAACTTCGTGAACAGCTCGTAGTCGGTCTCCACCGCCAGGCGCGTCACATACGGCCCGGTCCCGCGCGGGCTTGCCGAGCGCGTCTCCAGATCGAGCGCATCGACATCGATGGGCGTGTCTTCGACGTTGCAGCGGAAGCCCGGCTGGGGGCGGCGATCCTTGCGTGCGCGTAGGCCGCGACGATTGGCGGCGATGCGAAAGCTGCCCTTGTCCGAAGACAGCACGCCGCGGATGCGCCCCTTCTCCGGCACCGACAGCACGACGCTGGACGCGCCTGCGCCATCGACGAAGCCATGGAAGTAGGCGGCGCGCGGAACCGGAACGCGCGTCTTGTGTTCTCCGTCGAAGGCCACGACCACCGCGTCGGCGGCAAAGACCTCCAAGCGCCTGAGCTGCAGCGATACGGGCTGTTCGCGGCCTTCGACCGGGACGTTCTTCAGCGTCAGCGAAGCGTCCTTCGGCATGCGCAAGGCGACCTTGCGAAGGCGAGGACTTAAGGCATTCAAAGTTCTCTGGGATGAGGCCGCGTCGGCTGGCGCGAGGGTCAGCAGGGTCGACAAGCTCGCGAGCACCAAGACCAGCGTGGTGCCGGCGCGACGCATCCAGCGGAAACTGACCGTCCCTCACACGGGAGTCAACCAGAAAAAGCGCGACGAGCTCGGTTTGCTCGACCGATACGCGGCAAAGCATACGAGGCGTTCTGCGTGTCGGCGTAGAAGGTTGGCTGACGCGCGTGACCGCAGCGCTGCTTCAGCGGCCGAGCAGTCGCATGCGCTGCGACCGCCGCGCCAGAAGATCGGCGGGGTCGCGAAAGATCGCGCGCGCACCGCGAAGCTGCTGCTCGCTCCATCCTCCGCATTTGAGGCCGATGGTGGCCACACCGGCCCGTCGCGCGGCTTCGACGTCGTAGGGAGTGTCGCCGATCATGATTGCGCGCGCCGGTTCGCAGCGTCCCTTGCGCAGCGCGGCCTTCAGGATGTCGGGATCGGGCTTGGAGTTCTCGGCATCGTCCGAGGAGGTGGCCTGGTACAGGAAAGGCTCGGCGCCGGCGATCTTCAGCAGGCCGCCGAGCTCCTCCTCGCCCGCCGAAGTCGCCACCACCAGCCGCAGCCCGAGCTCGTGCAGGCTTCGCAGCAGCATCGTCGTGCAGGGAAACGGCCGGATCTTCGGGAGGTAGCGCTGCGTGAAAATCTCGACGCGGCGGTCGAGCACACGCTTTCCTTCGCTCGACTCGGGGTCCAGTCCGGTCAGCAGCGGCAGCATCTTGTCGCCGCCCATGCCGATCATCGGGCGAGCCTTGAAATACATTCCAGGCTGGCCGCGGTCGGTCAGCACGTCGGCCCACGCCGACGCGTGCGCATCGTTGCTGTCGACAAGCGTGCCGTCCACATCCAGCAACACGCACTCGATACGCATCCGATTGTCCGGGGAAGGCCGGTGGCCGCTGCAGGCGTGCGCAGCGGCCACCGTCAGAGACTCAGCGAGAGCGGCCGGTGCTCTTGCGCGAACGGCCGCGTGCGGTCTTCGAGCGCGACTTTGCGGCCGACGACGACGAACTCGTCGCGGACTTGCCTGCCGACTTGGCGCGCGAGCGCGAACGGGACTGAGAGCCGCGCGACTTCGGCGCTGCGCCCTTGGCCGCAACCGACGACGAGCGCGAGCCCGAGCGCGAGCGGCCGCCGCCGCTGCCGGTCAGCTTGTCCATGCCGGTCCTGGCCGAAAGCGCCGACAGCAGCTCCTTGGGGCTCGGAATCCAGCTGTCGTTGGCATCATCCAGCTCACCCTTTCGGGCCTGCATCTGCGCGCCCAGCTCCTTGAGCTGCGCAGCATCCATGGCCTTGCGGGCCTTGGGGAACATGGACTTTTCTTCCTCGTCGGCGTGGTGCTCGACGAGCTCCTTGATGACCTTGCTCTTGGCGGAGAACTCCTCCGACTGGGCGTCGACCATCTTGATCTCGTTCATGACCAGATCGACGACGTGGTGCTCCTCGATGGCTTCCTGATAGAGCTTGGCGTCGTCTTTCTTCGTCACCGCTTCGCGGTAGGCCGGGTAGAAGATCTCCTCCTCGATCGTCGTGTGCATCTGGATTTCCTGCTCGATCTGCGCGAGCAGTTTCTGGCGCGTGTCGCTGGACCTCTCGGTCGTCTTTTCGAGCTTCGCCAGGAGACCCTTCACCTTCTTGTGATCTTCCTTGAGCAAAGCGATTGCGTCCTTCTTCGTTCCTCGATTGGGCATCTTGATCTCTCCTGTTCGAGTTCTGCGTTGTGGTCGCGTCGCCTGCGCAACGTTCCAAGGCGTGCCTGTCCGGCAAGAATGGACATGAAAATACGAGGTCGTACAGACGAATCGCTCTCACGGATGCAATTGCACCCGCGCATTTGCACGCGTGGGGGCCATTACCACTACTCGATGCGGTGCCATGACGTGGATGCGTCGGCGCGCAGGCGCTCGCTGCGATCGATGTGCCGCCCCGGAGCGCGCGAAATTGCCGTGTCCGGTGGATGACACTCGCCATCCGGGTCAGGATCATCCGATGCCAGCGAAGATCGGATACGCAGCGATGCTGGAGCAGTTCGCGCCGCGCGAGATGGTCGAGCTGTGCGTGGCTGCGGAGCAGGCAGGCTTCGAAGGTGTGATGGCCGCCGATCACCTGCAGCCGTGGGTCCCGCAGCAGGGGCAGTCCGCGTTCGTGTGGTCGTTCATGGCTGCAGCGGCCGAGCGCACCAGGGGTGATGTCGGGCCAGGCGTGACGTGCCCGTCGTTCCGCATGCACCCGGTGATGGTCGCGCAGGCGGCCGCGACGATGTCGGCGATGTATCCCGACCGCTTCTGGCTGGGTTTGGGCTCGGGCGAGGCGCTCAACGAGCACGTCATCGCGGGGTACTGGCCCGAGGCCGTCGAGCGCACCAACCGCATGTTCGAGGCGGTCGAGATCATCCAGCGGCTGCTCACGGGCAAGCAGGTCCGGCACGAGGGACGCTTCTTCAAGATGGAGTCGATCCGCCTGTGGACGCTGCCGCAGCGTCCGCCGCCGATCTACATCGCCACCGCGGGACCGCTGACCGCGCACCGCACCGGCATGATCGCCGACGGCCTCATCACCGTAGGAGCACCGGTCGAGAAGGTGGCAGGGATCCTGGAGCGCTGCCGCGAAGGCTGTCGCGAGGTCGGTAACGACTGCGATCGCTTCCGCTACACGCTGCAGCTGCACCTGTCATGGGCCGCCACCGACGAGGAGGCGATGCGCAACGCCATCACCGAATGGCCCAACGGGGGCATGAAGTTCCCGAAACAGGACATCCGCTCACCGCACGACTTCGAACAGATGGCCAAGATGGTCAACCCCGAGGATTTCCAAGGGCGCATGGTCATCAGCTCCGATCCCGAGGCGCACCGCAAGGAGATCCAGAAGTTTCTGGACCTCGGCTTCCACCAGATCTACCTGCACAACGTCGGCCGCAATCAGCGCGAATGGATCGAGGCGTTCGGGCGGGAGGTGCTGCCGGCGCTGCGCGGGTGAAGCCTGACGGAGAAATGCGTCTCCGGCATTGACCAGGAAGTTGATCGGGAGACATGAAGCGTTCACTCGAAGACGGTGGCACCGGCATCTCGCCGCCTGAGATTTGCGAGATCTCGGCGCGGGGCGTGACACTTCTGATTGACGAGGAAGAGCTGTTCCTTTCCTACGCGGATTTCCCCTGGTTCAAGGGTCGAGCCGCTTCCGATGTTCACAACGTCGTCC
Source organism: Binatia bacterium (assembly GCA_035626675.1). Lineage (GTDB taxonomy): Bacteria > Desulfobacterota > Binatia > UBA1149 > CAITLU01 > DASPNH01. Next base: position 35,273 of record DASPNH010000115.1, on the reverse strand, counting down.
GGCCGCAGCCCCATCACCTCCGCTGGCCCGCTCTCGACATTGATCTCGATATCGAATCGATCCGACATTCCGAGCGCTTTCCACTCCTGGCGCGCTGACCGCATTCCGCCCCGCCCACCCACCCGCCGGCTGGCCTCGAGTCCGGCTGCCCTGTAGAAACGACGCCATTTTCGGCTAGGGGGGTTGACCATGAGGATTTCGTACGTCGCTGCGGCAGCCATCATGCTTTGCGCGGGCAGCGCCGCTGCCGCGACCGATGCGCAGAAATGCGCCGCTGCCAAGATGAAGACTGCCGGCAAGTACGCCGCGTGCCGGCTCGGCGCCGACGCCAAGGCTCAGTCCAGCGGCCTGGCCGCTGACTACGGCAAGTGCGACGCGGTCCAGCAGCTGTCGTGGACAAAGGCGGAGGAAAAGTACGGCGGGGCCTGTCCCACCTCCGGTGACCAGGCGGCGGTGGGAGGCGATGTCACCGAGCTGAGCGAGTGCCTGCAGTCGGCGCTTACGGGCATGCCGGAAACGTGCAGCCTGCAGGGTCTCGAAGACGACGTCGCGGCGTGCACCGCCGACCTCGGCACGTGCAGCGGCGGTACGGCCGCTGCCGCCGACGTCCGCAGCGGCAAGACTTTCTCGAGTGCTTCGGGTCTGGGCGTTGCCGGCACGGCCTCCGAGGGCGCGGACGTCAACGGCGCGGAAGGCTCGCGCACGGCCACGATCCCCGCCGGTTTCTACGATGGCGACGAGACCGTCACGGTCCACGATGCCGATCTGGCGGCCTCCAATATCCTGGCAGGTGTCACCATTCTCGGAACGACCGGAACCTATGCGCCGCCGACGTGCGGTAACGGTGTCCTCGACGCAGGCGAAGAGTGCGACCTCGGAACGCTCGTCGGCTCGACGTGCCAGACTTTCGGCTACGCGGGCGGGAACCTCAGCTGCACGACGTCATGCGAGCGCACGGGCTGCTACCTTCGTATCTTCGTCACCAGCGGCTCAGGCTATGAGGGCGGGCTCGGCGGCGTGCAGGGCGGCCACGACATCTGCCGCACGCACGCCTACGCCGCCGGCCACACCGGCGTCTGGAACGCCTACCTGTCCTCATCGACGTCGGATGCGCGTGATCTTCTCGATGACAGGGTCGAGTTCCGGCGCATGGACGGTACTACTCTCATCGCCGCGGACCGGGATGACCTCGCCGCGGGCCTACTGGAAAACAGCGTCTTCCTCGACGAGTTCGGCCAGGACGATTCCGGCTTCGACAACGTCTGGACGGGTACGATGAGAGACGGCACCGCCGATACCCGCAATTGCAACGAATGGACGGACAGCACTTCGGACGTGACCGGTGTCGGCGGCTTCGCCAATGGCTCTTCGGTAGCGTGGTCGAGCTCATTCGAGCACCCATGCCATGGCAACCATTCTCTCTATTGCGTCGAGAGCGTAGGAACGTGGACGCCCTGCGCAGCCGAAGGCGCAACGTGCGAGTTCACCGGTCTCAAGCGCGTGCGCTTCGGTATCGAGGGCTTCTACGTCTACCTCCATGCTACCGGTAGCGTGACCTGCGACGCCGCAACGTTCGGGGAAGACCCGGCTTTTGGCGTTGCGAAGACTTGCGACTATCAGTAGGCGGTCATGCGGCGGCGGCGGTCGCCGTCCTGATCGACAGTCGTAAGGCTCTAGCTGCGGGCAGCGGACATTCCACTTCGATCATTGACGGGCGCCCGCTTGGGGCGGAAGCTGCCGCTCATGACCGAAGCGAGCCCACGGCCCGCCGAGCGATCACGGCGCGGAAGGCCAGGGAGCTGACGTGGCCGTCGCGCTCGACACACTTGCGTACGCCCGGCGCCTTCGCGAGGCTGGGCTCAGCGAGCAACAGGCGGAAGGCCACGCCGACGCGCTCGCGGCAGCGATGTCCGACTCGTTGGCGACAAAACAGGATCTGCGCGAGCTGGAAGCTCGCCTCGAGGTGCGGTCCACGCAGGTCGATGCCCGGTTCACCCGTATCGAGGACCGTTTCGATCACCTCGAACGGCAGCTCGATGCGCGTTTCGCGGCGATCGGCATGCGGTTTGCCGAGACGGACAGACGGTTCGCCGAAATGGACAAGCGCTTCGACGCCTTGGCTGCGGAGATCGACAGGCGCTTCAACGACAGGTTCGCCGAGATGGACAGGCGCTTCAGCGACAGGTTTGCCGAGATGGACAAGCGCTTCAGCGACAGGTTTGCCGAGATGGACAAGCGCTTCGACGTCCGTCTCTCCGATCTGGAGCATCGGATGACGATTCGTCTCGGCAGCCTGACGATCGCAGGATTCGGCGTCGTCTCTACGCTGATCACGCTCTTTTGAGGATACGAGCTAGCTGCTCGATGATCAGCCAGACGTGATCGCCGACAGCGTTGCAAGTAGCCCCGGGACAGCACGGCGCGCCCGCCCGCCTCACGGTCCCTCTAAATCCCACTCGATCGCCGGCTCCGTCATCGGTACGTAGGAGCAGAAGGTTCCAGTGCGCACGGTGCGCGAGAGGATGTCGCCGAGGACGGGGTCGGCCTCGCGGACGCGGCGGATGGTGGTGCGCAGCGCTTTGGTGACGGCGGCGCGTGCTCGCTCGGCGGCGGCATTGCCGGCGCGGTCGCGGCCGCCCAGGCCCATCGCGCTGGCGAGCACCTCGCCAATGCTCTCGATCTCCGCACGAGCCTTGCGCGCGCGATAGGCGTCGTTGTTGCTCTCGGCCTCTTCGATTTCGTAGCGAAGGCTTTCCAGGCGAAGACTAATCTCGGCGCGCGCCCTCGAATCGAGAACGGGCGCGTCGGTGTGCGACGGCAGATCCAGCGATCCGGCCATTTCCAGCACGTGATGCTCGCGCCCGGGCTCCTGCAGGAGCCGCAGCAGGTGATGGAGCCCGCGTGCGTCCTTCAGCCGCGTGGACCGGTCGCGGTAGGAGACGATCCAGAAGTCGCCGTTGCAGATCATGCTCGCACGCACGGCAGCCGCCGGGCCCGCCGCCGGGCTGTCGGCCTCGCCGTTGCCGTCGTCGGCTCGGCCTCCCGCCACGACCATGCCGAGCCTGCGCGCAAGCGACGACGCCTCGCGCCGCAGCGCTGCGGCCGTCACGCGTTCACGATGGGGATGGGCCTCACGCACGCCGGCCAGCGCCTGCAGGGTGCGCACCACGTATGGCGCGGCGCCGATGCTGCGCGCCGAGTGCAGCGCGGTTTCCAGATGCGCATCCGCTTCCTCGAACCGTTCGAGCCTGGCCGCCAGGATTCCCAGGTAGTAGGTGACCGGGCCCAGGTAGTAGAACACGCCGGCGATGGCGTTGCGGTCTGCGTACGGCAGGAGCGCCGCATACAGGATGACGGCCTGCTCGCGCGTGCCGCACAGCGCACATGCCTGTGCCAGCGAGGCCACCGAGTAGATCCAGGTCAGGTCGCGATACAGCAGCGGCAGGCCGTCGCGCACGAGTGCATCGAGCTCGACGCGCGCATCGTCGCAGCTTCCGCTTTCGGCAAGCAGCAGCGCCAGCGAAGCGCGCCAGACCGTCACCGGCGATTCAGCGGCAACTACCGTCAACCCGGCAGCCAGCTCGGCCTGCCGTCCCTGATCCCTGCGCACCAGGAACAGCGCTGCCAGCGATGCCTGCTCGGCGTTGTAGCGATGCGTTGGATTCTCGACGATGCGCTCGGCGCAGGCCTCGGCGTCTGCCAGGCGGCCTTCGAGCAGCGCCTGCTGGCTCTGGATGGCCGCAACCAGCCAGAAGTCGCCGGGCTGCCGAAGCGCTTCGACGGCCGAGATCATCCTGCGCCGCGATTTCTCCGCCTCCAGCATGCGTCCGAACGCGAGCTCGTCGCCGAAGCGCCACAGGTACGCGTTGACTGCCAGCTCGCCGCGACCGTTGGTGAGCGTCAGGATCTCGTCGATCAGCCGTGCGCGTTCCAGATGGAGGTCGGGATCGGAGACGCAGTGCACGCGCGCGAGCAGCGCATAGGCAAGGGTGAGCGGATCGCCGCCGCGACGCGCCAGCTCGACGGCTTCGGCGCTGAGCGCGTTGGTCTCGGCGGCAGGCCGCGCCCAGAACAGCTCGGTGGCAAGTCGCGCGGTCACTCGCGCGCGCAGGACGTGCTCGTCGCGGCCGAGAGTCTGCAGCGCTTCCTCGAGGGTGCGCACGAGCGTTTCGTCGGAGCGCCCGAGCTGCGTCCACGCGGCGCCCACGTTGCAGAGCGCAGTGGCGGCGCGGGCCAGCAGCGAGGGCGAGCCGATCCTGCGCGCAAGCGCCGCTGCCATTGCCGCAGCCGACACGGCCTGGTCGCCCTGTCCGGCGCGCGTCCTTGCCTCTGCCAGCAAGAGCAGAAGCTCGCCGTCGGTGGCAACGTCGCGCGAGGCATCGAGCTCGCGTAGCCGCAGCGCGCGAGCAAGCTGCTCGGCGGCATCCTCGTAGGCCAGATTGGCCAGCGCGTGCTCGCCTGCGCGGCGCGCGTAGTCGGCCGCATCGGTCTCGCCGCCGCCCGCCGCCGCCTCGTAGAAGTGGTGCGCGATCTCGGCCAGGTGCGGCTCGAGCAGGCGCCGGTGCCGCTGCTCCAGTGCGACGGCAAAGCTTCGATGCAGGGCGGCGCGCTCGTGCGGCGCGAGGCTCTCGTAGATCGTCTCGCGCACCAGCGCGTGCGAGAAGCGGAAACCCGCGGGCTGCCCCGCAATGCTCGCGATCAGCTCGATGTCGATGGCAGGTGCCAGGCGCTCCAGCAGCTGCGTGCGCGGCACTTCGAGCACGGCTTCGAGTAGACCCAGGTCGAACTCGCGCCCCGCCACCGACGCCGTCGAAAGCGCCTGCCGCGTGTCGTCGTCGAGCGGGCGCAGGCGCTGCAGGATCGCTCCGCGAACCCCCGACGTGGTCAGCGAGACGGTCGAGGTCAGCGATGCGCCCTCGCGAAGATGCAGGCGCACGATCTCGTCGAGGAAGAACGGATTGCCCTCTGTCTGTCGGTGCAGATGCTCGGCCACGGCGGGAGCCACGCTGGTCCCGGATGCACCGCGTACGAAGCTGGAAACCTCTTCGAGCGACAGGCCTTCGATGGCAAGATCGCGGCCACGTCGCTGCAGTCGCGCCAGGATCTCGGCGACCGCGGCAGCACGGCGCGCCTCCACACGGCGATACGTCGCGAGAACGACGATGCTCGTCTCTGCGAGGTCGTGCGCGAGGAACTCGAGCATGTGCAGTGAGGGAATGTCGGCCCAGTGGATGTCGTCCAGAACGATGAGGAGAGGCCGGCTGCCGGCTGCCGGCTGCGCGACGCAGCACCGTGGCAAGCGAATGAAACAGCCGGAACCGCATGTCCGCATCCGGCGCAGCAGCGGCAGCGGAGTGATGAGGAAGGTGAGGCGTGAACTCGGGGACGAGGCGCGCCACCGGCAACGCGTCGCCGGCGAGCCCCGCGCCGATGGCGGCCGCGTCACCATGGCGGGCCAGCGCGGAGACGACCTGCGCCCACGGCCAGAACGGCGGTCGGCCCGAATCCTCGTGGCAGCGTCCCCACAGGACCTGCATGCCTGAACGCCGGCTCAGAACGCTGACCTCTTCGGCCAAGCGCGTCTTGCCGATGCCCGGCTCCCCGCTGAGAAGGGCAAGCGAGCCGCTTCCCCGTGCAACCGCGGCGATGGCGGCGGAGAGCTCGGCGAGCTCGCGAGCACGGCCGATGAACGTGTTTTTTCCCGTCGACGGCTCGGTCATCGCACGTTTCGGGGCCGAGCATGCCGATGCGGTTACATCGTAACCGCGAAAGTCCCGCCCCTTTGTCGTGATGTCACTACGCGCAGTTTCCGACAACCCGCTGCTTGCTCGCCTCCGGCCCGGCCTGCTGGCCACGGCCGCGGTGGCATTGCTCGTGACCGCGACGGTTCCCGCCGCTGCCGACCCGGCCCGCTGCGCTTCGGCCATCGCCCGTTCGGCCGAGCAGCACCTGGAGGCGCGAAGCCGCGCGCTGGCCGAATGCACCGATGCCGCGCTCGCCTCGGGTAGCGGAGCGACGACGACCGATTGCGCCTCGTCGCCGGCGACGGCCGCGCTGCTGGCCTCGCTCGACGCCGAGCTGGCCGAGGAGATCGCGGATGCATGCGGCGGGCCGGACGGCCAATGCGGCAATGCCGACGATGAGGCGCTTTCCGACATCGGCTGGGACATCGGCGCCTGCCCCGACCTTGCCGGCGCCGGCTGCAACGTCGTGATCGAAGATTGCGCCGGCATCGGCGAATGCCTCGCGTGCACGCTTGCCGCGGCGACCGAGACACCGGCGACGTACGGCGACGGCGGCTCCGATGCGCTTCTTCGGTGCCGGCGCACTCTGGCATCGGCAAGCGATCGATACCTGCGCGCCGCCGCGCGCGCGCTGCACAAGTGCCAGGCCGCCGTTGCCGCCGGCAGGATCGACGGTCCGTGCCCGCTCCCGGGCGATGGACGTACCGCAGCAAAAGTCGCCAAGGCGGCCGTCAAGCTCGCTCGCAGCGTGTGCAGGAGCTGCGGCGGAGCCGACCGCGGCTGCGACCAGAACGTCCTTGGCATCTCGGGCTCCGGCGGCGGCGACGACGTCGACGCAAACGCGATCGGAATGCCCGCCACCTGTCCCGAGCTGACGCCGCCGAGCAGCGGCATTTCGTGCGGCGCCACGATCGAGACCCTGACCGATGCGCTCGCGTGCGTGCAGTGCAGCGCACTCTTTTCCGCCGAGTGCGCGGTGACACTGGCCTCGCCGTCATCCGCTGACTACCCCGGCGCCTGTCGCGGAGATGCGGACGAGGAATGTCCCGGCTGCATGCGCTGGTCCGATCCGGCGACATGGGGCGGCACCAAGCCGGCCGCTGGCGAAGACGTCGTCATTCCCGCCGGCTGGAACGTGCTGCTCGACGAGGACACGCCTGCGCTCGGCGGCATCATGGTCAATGGCACGCTGCGCTTCGATCGAAAGGACGTGGCGATGACGGCGCGCTGGATGATGGTGCACGGCACTCTGGCCGTGGGCACCGCCGAGCAGCCCTTCGAGCATGAGGCCGTCATCACGCTGACCGGCGACGATCCCGACGAGAGCATCATGGACATGGGCACGCGCGGCATCATGGTCATGGGCGGCGCGCTCGACCTCTACGGCACGGCGCCGTCGGTGCCGTGGACGAAGATCGACGCGCACGCGGGCGCCGGAGCGACCTCTCTTCAGCTCGCCGAGACTGTGGACTGGAACACGGGCGATCAGATCGTCGTGGCACCGACCGACTGGTACGGCGCCTCGCAGACCGAGCGCTTCACGGCCGATGCAGTGGCAGGCGAGGACGTGACGCTGAGCGCGCCACTGGCGGCTCCGCGCTGGGGCACGCTGCAATACGCAACAGTCGACGGCATGAGCGAATCGGCCGCGGGCCTGGTGACGGCTCCGGAGGCCGAGACGCCACTGATCCTGGACGAGCGCGCCGAGGTCGCCAGCCTGACGCGCAACATCGTCGTCCAGGCTCCCGATGATGCGCTCTGGCAGAGCCAGGGCTTCGGCGTGCACGTGATGATCATGGGAAACGGCGCTCAGGCGCATGTGGAGGGTGTCGAGTTCCGGCGCGGCGGCCAGCGCGGCATCCTCGGCCGTTATCCATTCCACTGGCACATGCTGAGCTACTCGGGCACGCAGTTCCTGGCCGACACCACCGGCCAGTTCGTGCGCGGCTCCAGCGTCAACGAGTCCGCCAACCGCGGCATCGTCATCCACGGCACCAACGGCGTGACCGTGGCCGACAACGTGATCTACGACGTTCGCGGCCACGCCGTCTTTACCGAGGACGCGGTGGAGCGCCGTAATACGATCACCGGCAACCTGACGTTGCGCGTGCGCAATCCGCTAGCGGAGGATGCGCTCAAGCTGCACGAAATCCACGAGAACGGCGGCAGCAGCGGCTTCTGGATCGCCAACCCCGACAACACCGTCACCGGCAACACCGCGGCCGACAGTCAGGGCCACGGCTTCTGGCTGGCCTTCCCGAACAATCCGTGGGGGGCGAGCATCGGAGTGCCGATGCGCCCAAGCCGCATGCTTTTCGGCACGTTCGAGGACAACACCGCGCACACCAGCGGCTTCGAGGGCCTGATGTTCGACCGCGTCGAGATCAGCAACGAGGGCGCGATCGGCGACTACCAGTACATCTCGACCATCGATGGGCAGGATCCCACGTGGAACTCCGGCACCGCGCGGCGCTTCGCGATCACGCGCCTCGCCACTTGGAAGAACCGCCGCGGCGGCGTCTGGGACCGCGTCTACTGGCCCGACTTCACCGGAATCGTCTCGGCCGACAACTGCGGCAGGTTCTTTGCGGGATCGGGCGCCGACGGCGTCATCGAGCGCTCGTTGATCATCGGAACGAGCCTGAATTCGGCCACGCCGCGCCCGAGCACGCACTTCCCCGACACGCTTGGCGGCGACGAGACGCCTGCCGCCTTCGCCACCTACCACAGCGCCTTCGACATGAGGCGCAACGTCGTGGTGAGCATTCCCCTTGTGCCGGGAACTCGCAGCGGGGCCTTTGCGACCGAGGACTATTACCTGCGTCCCGTCGACAAGGGACAGTTCCGCAATGACGGCAATCTGCTGATCGAGTCGCATCCCGGATACCGCTCGCTGCCCGTGCTCGATACCTACGTGCTGGCGGGCGCGCTGTGGGACCCGCACGGAAGCTGGGGGCCGCAGGGCAACTGGTTCGTCTACGACGATCCGTTCTTCACGTATGGCCTGAGCGTGACGCCTGCGGTGGGTGGCGCCGATGCAGGCGGCGTCACCGTGCCGGGACCGTTCTACGGGATCCTGGAGCCGGTGCTCGACAACGACCGCCCCTACTATTCGCCGCTGATGGCGCTGGAGGCCACGCGCCTGGATCCCGACACGTTGGCCGAGGTCGGCACGTGGAGCGTGGAGGAGGCGCCTGCTCCCGGCTGGCTGCTGGCACCGATGCGGCACTTCGCCGCGCACCGCGACGGCATCTACCGCCTCCAGTTCCCGAGCTCGCCGGTGCCGCAGGACGTCGAGCTTCGCTTCGAGAACATGCTCGAGGACCAAGACACCCTGGTCCTGGCGGTGCAGTTCGACGGCGCCGTCACGCCGAACGCCGTCTATTCCATCGCCTACACCAGCGTTCGCGGCTATCAGGAGCAGGCGTCGCTGCAGGACGTGCTCGATTCGGGCGGCGAGACCTGGTGGCAGGACGACGCGAACGACCTGGTGTGGGTCAAGCTTCGCGGCGGCTCCTGGCAGTTCTGGGACCAGACCGGCATGTACGACGCGCCCACCAGCGATGAGCTGCTCTACGAAAACACGGTGCTGCACATCGATACCGACTGAGCGACCGCGAGCGGTCGCCCTTCGCATCGCCGCTGTGATTCGCGCACGGTCTCTGCCGCCGCTCGTCGCTTGCCGCTACCGTTTCGCCTGCGGACGAAACGAACATAGTCTTCGCTGCTGCGTCATGGAGGACGCCCGTGTTCGGATCGGACGCGGGCGCCGCGGCCGGCACCTCGCAACCTCGCGGCGAAACGGGTAGGTCCGCAGGCACCGCCATGCGGATCACGACCTGGACCTATCCCATCGCCATCGCCGCCTTCGTCGCGGTCATCGCCGCGGTGCTGCAGATCGGCGAGTGGTGGGTGCCGGCTTCCCAAGGTGCCGCTCTGGCGCGCACGGCCGCAGATCACGGCGATACCTTCTCCGCGGTGACGCGGCTCTGGCACGAGCACGCCACCAGTCCCTTCCCTCGACTGCTCCTGCAGTTCCTCGTCGTCGTTGCGGCAGCGCGAGTTTGCGGAGCACTTTCTCGGCGGCTCGGACAGCCCTCGGTCATTGGTGAGATTGCCGCCGGCATCGCGCTCGGGCCGTCCGTCCTCGGGGCGTTGGCACCGGCCATTTCGGCGTCGCTGTTCCCGGCAGCGTCGCTGCCGGTGCTGCAGCTGTTCAGCCAGCTCGGCGTCATCCTGTTCATGTTCGTCGTCGGGCTCGAGCTGGACTGGTCGCTGGTTCGTTCCAAGGCCAAGGCTGCCATCGTCGTCAGCCACATGAGCATCCTTCTGCCGTTCCTGCTCGGGACGATGGCTGCCATTCCGCTCTACGCGCGCTATGCGCCCGACGGCATCCCCTTCCACGCGTTCGCGCTGTTCATGGGCATCGCCATGAGCATCACCGCCTTCCCGGTGCTGGCGCGCATTCTGGAAGAGCGCGGGATGTCGCGCACGCCGGTCGGAAGCACCGCCATCGCCTGCGCGGCGGTGGACGACGTGACGGCGTGGACTCTTCTCGCATTCGTCGTCGCCGTGGTCACAGCGGGCCGCGCAGTGGCGGTCCTGCTGGTGACGATGAGCCTGGCCGCGGCGTTCGTCGCCGTCATGATGTGGGGCGTGCGCCCGATGATGGCAACCCTGCTGGCTCGGCGGCCGGGCGTCGACTCGTTCAGCGTCGAGCGCCTGGCGATCATTCTCATCGTGGTGTTCGCCGCCGCCGGCACCACCGAGGTGATCGGTGTGCATGGCCTGTTCGGAGCGTTCGTGGCCGGAGCGGTCATGCCGGCCGATGCCGAGCTGCGGTCGGGGCTGCGGCAACGCCTGGAGGGGATCACCGCGGTCTTCCTGCTTCCGGTCTTTTTCGCGCTGGCCGGACTTCGCACCGAGATCGGGCTGCTTGCCGACATCGGCGCGTGGATGACCTGTCTTGCGGTGATCGGCCTTGCCACCGCCGGCAAACTGGCCGGCAGCGCGCTGTCCGCCCGCGCCATGGGGATGGACTGGAACAGTTCGCTCATCCTGGGAACGCTCATGAACACGCGCGGATTGATGGAGCTGGTAGCGCTGAACGTCGGGTATGATCTTGGCGTGATCTCTCCCGAGATGTTCGCCGTGCTCGTGATCATGGCGCTGGTGACCACGGCGATGACCGGACCTCTTCTCGACGTGCTCGCGCACTCTGCGCCTGCCGCCGTCGGCGGCAGATCCGCGCCGCGGCCGCGATGACTCCGGCGATCCTGCGCGCCCTTCTGGCCGATCTGGCCGCCGGCGCCATCGGCGTGGACGAAGCCGTCGAGCGGCTCCGCCACCTTCCCTTCCGCGACGTCGAGGAGGGCCGCATCGATCATCATCGCGAGCTTCGCACCGGCATCCCCGAAGTCCTTTTCGGCCAGGGAAAGACCCCGCAGCAGATCGTGACGATCGCTCGCGAGATGGTCGAGCGCGGCGACGGGCTTCTGGTCACGCGTATCGACGATGCACGCGCGGCGGCGCTGACGGCGGCGGTGGACGGCATCGAGCATTTCGCGCACGCACGCCTGGCGATGCGGCGGCGCGCCGCGCCGGTGGGAGGCCTGCCGGCCGGTGCGCGCGTTGCCGTGGTGTCGGCCGGAACCTCCGATCACGGCGTGGCCGAGGAGGCTGCGCTCACGCTCGAGTTCTTCGGCGTAACCGTGCGCCGCCACCGCGACGTCGGCGTGGCGGGCATTCATCGACTGCTCGCCGACCGCAGCGAGATCGCCGATGCATCGGTCGTGATCGTGGTGGCGGGGATGGAGGGCGCGCTGCCGAGCGTGGTTGGCGGCCTCGTCGACCGGCCGGTGATCGCGGTGCCTACCAGCGTCGGCTACGGCGCCAGCTTCGGCGGCTTGGCCGCGCTGCTGGCGATGATGAGCTCGTGCGCGCCCGGCATCACCGTCGTCAACATCGACAACGGCTTCGGCGCCGCCGTAGCCGCCACCGCCATCCTGCGGGCAATCTCGAGGAACGATTCTCAAATTCTTAAGGGGACAGTCCCCTTAAGATCTTAAGGGGACTGTCCCCTTAAGAATGGACGCCTTTTTTGTTACCGGCTGGCCGACGCGTCGTCGACGAGCTTCCACTCGAGCTCGTAGGTGCGAAGCGAGCTGCTGGCGAAGTCGCGTACGAGGATCTTGGTGGGGCGGGGGCGCGAGCCGATCATGACGTGGTCCTTGTCGGTGCGGATGCGGACGAGGTTGCTGAAGCTGTCCTTGTAGAACTTGATCATGCGCGGGACGAGCTTGGCCTTGTCGAAGCTGATCACGTAAAGCGAGTACGGCTGGCCCTTGGTCGCGTACAGCGACACCGTCTTCTCCATCGGGTTCTCGTCGGAAACGAAGGCGCCCGAGTAGTCGGTCTTCCAGAACGGAAAGAAGTCGAGCCCGCGAAGGTCGGTGCCGGCCAGAGGGTCGTCGACGCTGATGGAGCGCTCTCCGGCTCCCTTCTTCTCCACTACGGTTCCGTTCTTCCACGCCAGAGGCGTCTGCGACTTCCAGCCCGTCTCTTCCTGGGTGAACACCTGCGTGCCGCCGCCGGCCGGATCCAGGATCACGACCGCCTTCCTGCCCGCTCCCTCTCCCTCCTTGACCGTGATGGTCGCCTGCACCTTCTCGTTGACGGTCGACATGCGCTCGGCGCGGTCGAGGAACGCGACCAGATCGTTGATGTCCGCGCCGGCCGGACGCGGCGCCGCGATGATGGCAAGGCACACCAGGATCGTGGAGGCAGGGAACGGGATCGGGTTTCGCATCGGCCTAGGCTGGGTCCGGCACCGGCAGTTTGTCAAGCCAGCAGCCAGTGCCGGCAGCGGCCGTGTGGGCGGGCCACGCGCGGCATCGGCCGCGACATCGCGGCGCATTCACCACGCTGCTGCGCGGCAGGCAGGCGCGCCTCGCAGCGCTTCAGTCCGCGGCTTCCGCCACCTCCACCGTGCGGCATTCCAGACCCGACCCTCGGGAAGTGCACGGCACTCGCAGCGCCGTCAGGCAGGCGTCGGTGGCCGTGTCATCGCCGAACAGTACCGAGATGTTGACCCGGTCCTGCCCGGACAGGTCCGGCATCTCGGTGCCTTTCATCTTCAGACGCAGCCGGGCAACACCGGCCGACTCCGAAAGCAGCAGGATGGCGGAGCTGACGCCGCTGGCAGCACCGCTGCGGTCGCGGAAACGGAAGCGGCGTCCACCGGCGACGCCGACCCAGCTCTGCGCGTCCAGCGTTGCCAGGAAGCCGCTGCGGCCCTGATCATCGACGATGGCGAACGTCAGGCCCGTAACAGCGGGATCGCCGGCATCGTCATGGGGCAGGTCGATGCGAGCCTTGAACTTGTCGTTGCCGTCGCCCGGCAGCAGCGCGGCATCCAGGGACGCGGCCAGCGCGTACATGCCCGTTAAGGTCACGCAGTCGCCGTGGCTGCAGGTGCCCGCCGGTGTGCAGAAGTCGTCGTCGTTGCAATCGGGGCCGGTCAGGTCCGCGTAGACGCAGCCAGTGGCGGCGTTGCACAGGTCGTCGGTGCAGGCGTTGTGATCGTCGCAGGCCGAATCGATGGCCTGGTGCTGGCACGTATCGGCCACGCACGCATCGGCCGTGCATGCGACGCCTTCCTCGCAGGTGACCGAGTGCAGGCAGCGATGCGCGACCGGATCGCAGCGGTCGTCGGTACAGCCGGCGCCGTCGTCGCACAGAGGCGAGGACGGAAAGCCCGGCGACTCGGCCAGGCAGCCTTCGTCCTGACAATCCTCGCGGCAGCCGTCGCCGCTGGTCGTGTTGCCGTCGTCGCAGCTCTCCCCCTCGTCGATCTCGGCGTTGCCGCATACCGGGCAGCCTTCGAGCGAAGGATTGGTGTCGACCACGGCCGCAGGCGTGATCGTTCCATTGAGCACGGGCGGCTTGTACTCGTCGCGATGCGAGATGAACGTCTCTGCGTTGCTGACGGGGTCGACGAGGATCTTGCTGCCGGCATCGGCGACCATGCTCTCACGAATCGTGATGTCGATGCCGTCGTTGCGAGGATTGGGGCTGCCGAAGGATGCATCGATGCGTGCGCTGCTGGTCAGATGCAGCCGGCACGCCTCGATGACCTGCTCCCCACTGGTATTGCGTCCCCCGGCGCCGGCCAGGACCTTCCCGCCGACCTCGATGTCACCGCCATACATCCGGAAATCGCCGCTGCGCGGATCGTCGTACGAATCGTTGATCGGCTGCGTGCCGCGCACGTCGACCTCGCCGTGGAGGCGGATCGGCCCGTTGGAGTGCAGATCGACGTATCCGCCGCCGATCAGCGATGCGGTTCGTAGCACCGCACCCTGGGCGAGCGTGATTCCTTCCTCGCCCGAAATGTTGATGCTGCCGCCGGCGGCGCCGCCGTCGCCGCTCTGCTCGGGCGGCGGGCCGATGGCGTGAATCTCTCCTGCGATGTCGATGTCGCCGTCGGCATACAGGTAGATGTAGCCGGCCGCGGCGCCGGGGCCGCCGTTGGCGTGGAGCCGCGCGCTGGCTGCCAGCGTGATGTCGCCCTCTGCCTGCACGTACTGGTAGCCGCCGTAACCGGATTCCCAGTTCAGCCCGTAGCCGTATCCGTAGCGCTCGACGCGTCCGCCGCCATCCGTGTTGATCTCCTGGACCGCGTCGCCGCCGGGCACCTGGACGACCAGCACGTTTCTGCCTGCCGCAAGCTGCACGGTGCCGCCGTTGGCGTAGCTGCCATCGCCCGCGGCGCCGCGCAGGGTCGAGCCAATGATCACGTCGCGCCCGGCGGCAAGCTCGATGGTTCCGCCGTAGGCGGTTCCGAGCGCATCGATGCCGCCGGAAATGTCGACGTCGACCGCAGCACGAATCTCGACGTATCCCGGGTCGGAAGCGCCGTAGTCGTAATCCTCGCCGAGCGCGGTGGCGACGGTGATCATGCCGGTTGCCACGACCGATCCCATGCGCGACCAGATCTCGACCTCGGCTCCGTAGCCGCCCGGTGCAGTTCCGGAGAAGTTCAGACGCCGCTGCAGGATGACGTCGCCATGGGCACGGATGATCGCGTTGCCCGGCGAGATGCCGGATGCGCCGATGCGGCCGTCGCCCAGCAGCGCTCCTGTCAGCACCTCGATGCGCACGCTTCCGGCTTCCGAACCGTCGCCTTCGATGACCGGGTAGGCGGTGGCACCGGTCTGAAGCTCGAGCTGGCCGGCCGTGATCGAGATGTCGGGTTTGCCGCGCAGGCGCGCTGCGCCGATCAGGCGAACGGTACGGTCGCCAAAGTCGAGCTCGCCGGTGACGTCGTAACTGGCGGAGATGATGCATGGGTCTGCATCGGATGCGCAGATGTCGTCGGCGGTGGAGGCGGTCAGCGCGTGGGCGGGGCCCGCCAGAAGCGCGAAACACCCCAGCGCGGAAAGGATGGTTCGGACGATACTGTTCATCGGGACCTCCGGTCCTTGCGATATCCGATGTCGATCAACGAGTTGTCGTGTGCCACCACGCCTTCGGTCCGTGCGTCGCGGCCGGCCAGCAGCACGCCGTAGCCGCGATTGGCCAGAGCCGACGAGCCGCGCAGATCATTGCGGGCGCCGCTGACGATCAGGCCGTGTTCCCGATTGCCTTGCGCCCTGGCTTGCAGGATCAGGTTGTTGGACACGGCGCGTACCCCCGCTCCTGCGTTCTCGCTCGATTCGATCCCTATTAGGCGCCCGCCCTGTCCCGAAATCCGGATTCCATCACCGCCATTGCGGGTGGCGCGGACGTCGGCGACGACGATTCCTGCCGAGCGCAGGTTCATTCCTTCGTAGCGCTGGCCGCGCAGCTCGAGCCACTGGATGCGGCGGGCCGCGCGCGGCGAGCGCACTTTCAGCCCGACTCCGAACCCGACGATCTGTCCGCGCCGATCGCTGGCGCCTCCGACGATGACCGCTCCGTCGCTGCCTCCGGCGCTGACGTCGATACCGATCCCGGCGCCGCTGCCGACCAGCGCCAGTCCGGCCAGGTCGATGGTGATGGTTTCGGCGAACTCGGAGGCGCGGACGATGAGCCCGGTGCCGGGGCACCGCCCCGAGACCACCGGATCGCCGGGCCGCAACACCGTGTCGGAAACGACCGTGTCGCCGCACGCGCAGGCGACCCGCGCGCCGCCCACGTCGTCGCCGCAGGAATTGGCAAGCACTGGAAACGGAAGGGAAAGGTGCACCACGCTGGCCGCGGTCAGGACCGAAATCAGCAGCCGCGTCCTTACGATTGGTGACACCGCGGCGACCCTATTGGGGCTGTCCAGCCATTGTCAACGAGGCACGCCCCAGGGCGAGCGCGCCGCAGCCTTGCGCCTTCCATCCGAGGAACCGAATCCGCGCGCGGGCGCGGCTGGGGAATTGTGGCTCAACAGGAAACCTCAGGTTGAGTTAAGACAGGGTTTTCCAGTACATAGGGGCATCGTTCTTTTGCGCGGGGGCCGTCTCGGAAAGTCAGGTCTGCAATGGCAGGCCGAGCGATGAGCGCGTCTGCGCTTGGTGGCCCGATTGGGCCAGGAGGTTATTTGTGAAGATCCAAGTGGGAACAGCATTGCTCGCGGCGCTGGTTTTGGGGTTGGCCGGCAGCGAGCAAGCGTGGGCCGATGGCGCACAAGCCGAGGCGCCCGGGACGGGCAGCATCGTCAAGGGCATTCCGACCCACGTGCAACCGACCACCGGTGCGCTGCTCTTCGTCGGTCCCGACACCCAGAATCAGTTCCTGGATTGCTCGGTGGTGCTGATCGGCTGCCGCACGGCGCTGACGGCCGCACACTGCATCTGCAAGGATTCCCTGAACGCCGAGCTGTGCGAGGCCAAGGAGCTCAAGGAACTCGGCACCGAAGACCTTCGCGTCTTCTTCCAGCACAGCGGAATCCATCACGTTCGCGAGGTCTTCATCAGTCCCGAGTACCAGCGCGGAGTGCGCAGCGACATCGCCGTGCTGCGCCTGTCCGAGAAGGTCACCGGCATCGAGCCGGCGCGTGCGAACCTGAAGGACGGCATCGCCGTGCAGAACGGCACCGAGGGCATCATCGCAGGCTTCGGCAACAGCGGCGACGATCATCTGGACGCGGCCATCAAGCGGGTCGGCAGGGTCGTCACCGCCGAGTGCCCGCAGGGGATCATCGAGCCCGCCAATGTCTGCTGGCATTTCATCGAGCCGGTCAGCGGCCCGGGCTCGGACGCCAACATCTGCTTCAAGGATGACGGCGGCCCGCTCTTCATCGACTTCGGCGACGGCCCCGTCGTCGCAGGCGTGCACGCCGGCGGCGGCGATACCTGCGAGGACTTCACGTTCGCCTTCGACACCAACGTCTTCAAGAACCACGAGTGGATCACCAACGTGGGCGGCGTCGACATCGGACGCGACCAGTGCAGCATCCTGAACGAGGTCGGCGAGAACAACGTCACCGTCAAGGGCGCCAAGGGCCGTCTGCCGCGGCTGGAGGACGAGGCACGCTTCACGTTCGAGATTCCGGAGGACACCGTCCTGCTGCGCGTCACCGTCAATGGTGACACCGAGAAGAACGGCGACTACGACCTCTTCGTCGGCCTCGACGAGGCGCCGACCAGGACCGAGAACGATTGCCAGGCTCGCGGCGTGGGCCAGTTCGCCGCCTGCGAGATCTCCGATCCCGATGCCGAGACGGTCAGCGTCCTGATCAAGCACGTCTTCCAGAAGCAGGGCCGCGGCCGCAGCCGCTTCCAGGTGACGGTGACCGCTTTCGGTCCCACGCCCGACGGCCTGGTCCCGGCAACCCCGCACAACCTGCGCTACCAGAACCGCAGCGAGACGCTGCGCCGGTTCACCTGGATCGATGAGTCGTTCAACGAGACCGGCTTCGAGATCCAGCGCAGCCTCGGCCGCTTCACCAACGACTTCGTCACGCGCGGCGACGTCGCCGAGGACAAGGACTTCTTCCTGGACAACACCAACCCGGACCTGGTCTACACGTACCGCGTTCGCGCCTTCAACGAGTCGGGCTTCTCGGACTGGTCCAACCAGTGCCTCGTCAATGCCGATGGTCCCAATGCTCCCCGCCGCCTGCGCGCCGAGGAGATCGGGGACGACCGTGTCGTGCTGAAGTGGAACGATCGCAGCAGCGACGAGACCGGCTTCGAGCTGCAGCGCCGCGTGGTCGGTGCCAAGCGCTTCAAGCAGATCGCCGTGCTCGAGCCCGGTGACGAACGCCACGTGGACCGCGGCGTCGATTCCGACACCGCCTACGAGTACCGGGTCCGTGCCCGCGGCAGCGCCGGCAACTGCATCCCCGACTCCCGCTTCTCGCCGCGCCTGACCGTCGAGACCGACGACTGAGCGCAGAGCGCAGCGATTCGCCAAAACGAAGGGCGGCCGAGCAATCGGCCGCCCTTCGTCGTTTTCCGGCAAAGGAGCTTTAAGGGGACAGTCCCCTTAAGACCGACGGCGGCGTTGCGGTCCGGCGCCGCTGATCGTCCGGCGGGAATGGTCGCATCCTGTCGCTGTGCGCAAGCCTGTGCGCGCGGCGATTCATGACGTGGATAGTCTTGCGTGCCGCCGCCAGGGCGCTACAACCGCGAGACGATGCGCTTCCTTCACACCTCGGACTGGCACCTCGGCCGCAGCCTCTTCGTCGCGCCGCTGCTCGAAGACCAGGCCTTCGTGCTCGACCAGATGGTCGACCTGATCCGCGATTCGCGCATCGATTGCGTCCTGCTGGCCGGCGACGTCTACGACCGCTCGCTTGCGCCCGTGGACGCCGTGCGGCTGCTCGACGACGTGCTGCTGCGCATCGTCGTCGGCGAGCGGGTCCCCGTCGTCATGATCTCGGGCAATCACGATAGCGCCGACCGGCTCGGCTTCGGCGCCAGCCTGCTCGCCGGTGGCGGCCTGCACGTAGTGTCGGGCTGCGCGCGCATCGTCACCCTGGGCGACGGTCACGGCGCCGTCGACGTCGTGGCGATTCCGTATGCCGAGCCGTCGATCGTGCGCACCCGTCTGGGCGACGAGATGATCGTCGACCACGACAGCGCGCTGATGGCCGACCTCGGCTGCGAGGGCGCGCAGCCGGCCAAGGGCCGCCGCAATGTCGCCGTCGCGCACGCGTTCGTCACCGGCGGCGCCGAGACCGAATCGGAGCGGCCGCTGTCGGTCGGCGGCAGCGGCAGCGTGCGCGCCGCCTGCTTCGACGGTTTCTGCTACACCGCGCTGGGACACCTGCATCGCCCGCAGCACGTGCAGCGTCCCGATCTGCGCTACAGCGGCTCGCTTCTGAAGTACTCGTTCGCCGAGGCCGATCACGCCAAGAGCGTCACCATCGTCGACATGGACGGCCGCGGCGCCTGCAGCCTCGAACACGTTTCCCTGCGCCCGCGCCGTGACGTGCGCGTGATCGAAGGCGAGATGGCCGCCCTGATCGCCGCCGCGCGCGACGACGCTGCGCGCCACGACTACGTGCTGGCGATCCTCACCGACCGCGGCGCGATCCTGGACGCGGCGGGCAAGCTGCGTCAGGTCTATCCGAACTGCCTGCACGTGGCGCGCAAGTCCTTCGCTGCCGATGTCGCCGAGCAGCGCCGCCACGACCCGCGCCGCCACACCGAGGATGAGCTCTTCGGTGCGTTCTTCGAAGAGGTGACCGGCCAGCCGCCGACGCCTGCCGAGCGCGACGTCTTCACCGCGACGGTGGCCGAGGTGCGCATCCGCGAGCAGGAGGCGGCATGAGCATCGCGGACGCCTCGCTCGATACACGCACCGCGCGCCGATGAAACCTCTGCGCCTGACCATGCGCGCCTTCGGCCCCTACGCCGAAGAGGTGTCGCTGGATTTCGCCGACCTGCGCGGCCGTTCGCTGTTCCTCATCCACGGCCCGACCGGCGCCGGCAAGACGACGATCCTCGACGCCATCTGCTTCGCACTCTTCGGCAAGACTTCGGGAGGCGACCGCAATGCCGACGGCGTGCGCAGCGACTTCGCCGACCCCAAGCTGCGAACCGAGGTCGAGCTCGACTTCGCCATCGGAGAGCGGCGCTACCGCATCACGCGCGCGCCCGAGCAGGATCGTCCCGGCGGCAAGAGCAAGCGTCCGCCCGAGGCCACGCTGCTGCGTCTTGCGAGCGGCGGCGAGGAAGTGCTGGCGAGCAAGAGCCGCGAGGCTTCCGACAAGATCGTCGAGCTGCTCGGCTTCGAGGCCGATCAGTTCCGCCAAGTCGTGCTGATTCCTCAGGGTGAGTTCCGCAAGCTCCTGATCTGCACCTCGACCGAGCGCGAGAAGATCCTGGAGACGCTGTTCGGCACCGAGCTCTACCGCCGTATCGAGGAAGCGCTGCGGCAGGCGGGCAGCCGGCTGCGCGCCGAGATCGAAAGCGAGCAGCGCGTGCTTGCCGCGCTCTTCGAGCAGAGCGGCGTGGCCAGCGTCGAGGAGCTGCGCGCGCGTTGCGAGCAGGCCGAGCAGCGCCTCGGCGAGCTCGCCAGGACCGAGACGTCACTGCGAGAGGCCGAGCGCGCCGCCTCCGAAGCGCTTGCCCACGCCCGAACGGTAGCCGCCAGCCTCGAGGAGCTTCACAAGGCACGCGAGGCGGCGACGGGCGTGCAAAGCGATGCCGAGATGCAAAAGGCGCGGCGCCGCGAGCTCGAACGCGCGCGGCTTGCCCAGCAGGTCGAAGGCGAGAGAACCCGCGCGGAGCTTGCTGCGCGCCACGCAAGCGCGGCAGCGTCGAAGTCGGCGGCCGCTCGGCAGGCCATCGAGCGGGCAGCCACCGAGAGTGAGACGGCGACCGCGCTTCTCGCCGACGAAATGCAGCGGGCTGCCGAGCGGGAGGCATGCGCGGAGCGTGCCCGCGAGCTCGAAGGCATGCTCGAACGTGCCGAGCGCATCGCCAGTCTGGCGCGGTCGGTAAGAGACACCGAAGTGCGTCTGGCCGACGCCAGTGGCGCCGCAGCGCGCAGCGAGCGCGAGATCGGCTTTGCGCAGGCGCGCTGCGAGGTGCTGACACGCGAGGTCGACGGCGTTCGCGCCGTGCTCGCGCAGGTCGAGTCGCGCAAAGCCGCGGCTGCCGAGGCGGCAGCACGTCTCGACAAGCTCGAGCAGCTGGCGGCTGCACGCTCGCTTCTGCTGCAGCAGACGGTGGTCGTAGGCGGCGCACAGGCCAGGCTCGAGGAACGCGATGCCGATCTTGCCGCTGCCGCTGCGCGCGAGCGTGAAGTGCTCGCGGCATGGTCGGCGGGGCAGGCGGCCGTGCTCGCCCACATGCTCGAGCCGGGCAAGCCCTGCCCGGTCTGCGGATCGGACGAGCATCCGTCGCCCGCCGCCGCCGATGCGAAGATCGTGGGTGCCGAAGCGCTGGACGCCGCTCGCACGGGCGTCGAAGCCGCGCGCACGGCGCAGCAGTCCGCGGCCGCTGCGCTGTCGAGCGCCCGGGAGAAGGCAGGCGTGCTTCGCGAACGGCTGGACAATCTGGAGCGGGAGCTCGGCCACTGGGCAACGGCCGGCCTCGAAGCGGCCGCGAAGGACCTGCAGGCGGCGCGCGCCGCACTGGTCGAGGCCGGCAAGGCCGACGTTCGCCGCCGTCAGATCGAAGAAGAGATCGCAGCGCGTCGCGAAGCGATCGAGGAAGCGCAGGGCGACCGCGACTCGGCGCGCGAAGCCGCGTCCAAGGCGAACGTCGAGCTCGAGACGGCGCGCGCACTCCTGCACGAGCTGACGCGGCAGCAGGATGGCGAGGCCGGCGATGCCGCGGCGCTGACCGCCAAGCTGCAGGAGGCACGCAGGAAGTCGCAGGACATGACGAGGTCGCTCGAGACCGCGACGCAGCGCCATGCGCGCGCCGAGCAGGCGCTCGTCTCGGCCCGCGATGCGCTCGCGGTCTGCGAGGCCGAGGCCGCCGAGGCGGCCAAGGCTGCTGCCGATGCCACCAACGAGCTCGACCGCGCGCTTGCCGGGCATGGTTTCGACAGCGCCGAGCAGGCCGCTGCTGCCCGGCGCAGTGCCAGCGCGATGCGTGACCTGGAGATCGCCGTCGCACGCCACGACGCGGCAGCGGCCGCGGCGGCCGAGCGCGTGGCCAGAGCCGAAGCCGCAGCCGTTGGGCTGACGCCGCCGAACATCGAGCTTCTGTCCGCGCAGGCCGCGGCTGCCAAGACGCAGCTCGAGACGATGCTGGCCGAGCGGGCCACCGTGGCCGAAGCCGCGCGCGCGACGCAGCAGCAGCTGACCTCGCTGGTGCTGGCGCACGAGAAGGTCGCCTCGCTGGAACAGCGCTATGCCACCGTCGGGCACGTGTCGGACGTCGCCTCGGGCCGTAACTCCAGCGGCGTCTCGCTGCTACGATTCGTTCTCGGCGCGCTGCTCGACGACGTGCTCGACGCCGCGTCGCAACGATTGCGACGAATGAGCCATCAGCGCTTCGCGCTGACTCGCTCGGGCCAGCGCCGCGACAAACGTGTCAGCGGAGGCCTCGACCTCGAAGTCTTCGACTCGCACACCGGAACCTGCCGGCCGGTCGCGACACTGTCGGGCGGCGAGAGTTTCCTGGCGTCGCTTTCGCTTGCGCTCGGCCTGGCCGACGTCGTGCAGGCCTACAGCGGCGGCATCTACCTGGAGACGATGTTCGTCGACGAAGGGTTCGGGACGCTGGATCCCGAAGCGCTCGATCAGGCGATGAGCGCTCTCGAAGAGCTGCAGGCCGGAGGACGTCTGGTCGGCATCATCTCGCACGTGCCGGAGCTGAAGGAGCGGATCACCGCCAGGCTGGAGGTCGTGCCCGGATCGCGGGGGAGCAGCGCGCGGTTCGTGGCGTGAGCGTGAGTCGACGGGCTTGTGCGTCTGCACTTGGCGACTCGTAGAAGATCAATCGAACGTAATGATAGGAGGCGCGCTTACGGGGGCGCTTCGCCAGTCCCCTCGATTCTGTCCCCACAGACGCTTCGCCAACGATTGTGAGGTTGCTGTGCCTCGCGAGATCGTCTTAGGCGATATCTGGGTCTTGTTCTCACTCGCCAGTTGGACTATCGCTAGATTTTCGCCATAGGGCGAATAGCTCCTGCCGGGCTCTGGGCGCGTTTCGCACAGGCTGCGGTCGGGCGCGTTGGGCACGACACTGGGTTGATGGGTAATCGTAAGGAGGGAGCCAGCTAATGCGCCGAAAACTCACATGTATTGATATCTATTGCGGGGCGGGAGGAAGCAGCTTCGGAGCTGCCCAAGCTGGGGCAGAGGTTCGCTACGGTCTCGACCGTGACTCCAACGCAATCCGCACTTTCGTCGCGAATCATCCGGACGCCTACGGCGACTGCCGTGATGTAGCCGCGGTGTCGGCACGTGAGATCTTGAAACTTTCGAAGCTGGATAGAGTTGACCTCCTGCTCAGCGGCCCGAACTGTCAAGCAGTTTCGACCATGGGACTGTTCTACGACCGAGACCCGCGTAATCTTCTGTTCGTCCATCTAGCGCGGCTTATCGATGAGTTCCGAACTCTGGGGAAGGCGCCGGGCACCGTGGTAGTGGAGAACGTTCCGGGGATTGCGTTCAATCGAAACGTCGGTCTGGTCAAAGAGCTTTTCAGGTTCTTTCTCGATCGTGGCTACCGTTGCGCGGCCGACGTTGTGAACTTTGCGACCTGGGGGCTGCCACAGCTGCGATATCGTTTCGTCCTGGTCGCGACGTTGGTTGACGTAGCACCAACTCTACCGGCTCCGGTCGCTTCGGTAGATACTGGTGAAGGCTTGGTCACAGCGTGGGAAGCGATCAGCGATCTAACAGATCTGCTCCCCGTTCCTGCTGGGGAAACTTGCCGTCGTAAATTACTCGCGGCTGACCTGTCGCCGTATCAAAAGTCGATGGTAAGCCGCAGAACGGTTATCCACAATCACCACGTCGGGCGAACTGCGCCGATCGATATTGCCCGCATCGCAAAGGTTCCCCCCGGCGGGTGCTGGAAGGATATTCCAGAGGAGCTCATGCCGGAACGGTTCCGTCATGTACGCATGACTGACTACAAGACCCTGTATGGTCGCATTCGCGAGGACCATCCCGCGTAT
Organism: Binatia bacterium; assembly: GCA_035626675.1. GTDB lineage: Bacteria > Desulfobacterota > Binatia > UBA1149 > CAITLU01 > DASPNH01. The sequence continues at coordinate 11,466 of DASPNH010000115.1, read as the reverse complement.
ACGCTCTCTGCATCTTTCGCGAATGTCACCTCAGGCTGTTTTACGCATCCACGACACGATAGGGCCCTCTCAGTGCGAGAGGGCTGCCGGATACAAGGTTTTCCTGATTCGTTTGTCGTAACCGGGCCGGTTCCATCGCAATATCGCCAGATCGGAAATGCCGTCCCGGCATACGCGGCCCGCGTTCTCGTGGAGCACTGGCAACGTGTCTTGGATGGCGGAAAAGTCGCCTCGGTACAACCGCGACTCGACGAAGAGCTCTTGTTCGGGAGCACTAAGAGAAAATTCCCTATTTTGACGCCCCGCTATCAGCGAATTGGGTATGGGTCCGGTACGTACTGGCCGAAAGGGTGGGGCGAGAAACCCGACTCTACTCCAGATTCGAGCACCGGCTATAGAATTTCAACCGAGCCAGTCTCCTTTAGGCGTCGCGGCTGGCGATTGAATCGAGAGGAAGGGCTAGACCAGTACGCGCCGTTGATGAAGCTCTCTCCCTGGGGCCACTTGGTGTCCATGCTCTCTGAGCGAATTGGGCAAACGCCAGTCCTCTTCGAATCGGCCGAGACGCTCGAGGATGCGACCCGTGACACGAACTCAGCCCGCGATCATTTCATGGCCTTTCTTGCGCCGGTCGCGGCAGCGATCGTCGTCATTGCGCGCGCGCGCAGGCGGCTGACAGTTATTTGCGATTTTGGGATGACCGCAGATTGGCTCACGTTGCTGTTGAATCTGCTCGTTAAACGAGATCGATGCTCGATCCGCATTATCGATCAGAATGGCGTCGTCCTCGGGATGCCGGAGGGACGATCGGCGGTCAGGCTAGTCGTCAACTCGGCAGTCCTGCCAGAGGGAACAGACGTCGCGATCGTCGCCCCCTTCGGCGATATGCTGAAATCTCTTGCGTTGACCCAGAGAGCGCAGGGGAGCCTTAGTCCATGCAGCCGAGTCCGAGTGAGTCTTCTTGTGACAACTACCCGCAAGACGTCCCGACGCAGTACCGAGTCGCACCTTGCCATAAGTGCGTAGTTCTCGGGCAACTCCGTGTACCCCGCCCCCTGCGAGTTCAGCCGCGGTGCGTCTGCGGATGCAGCATACGCGGCGAAAGGACACCAAGCCCGAGATTGCGCTTAGGAGGCTACTGCATGGGTTTGGTCTGCGGTATCGATTGCACGTTCGTCCCCTTCCGAATCTACGCTGCGCTGCGGATATTCATTTCCGCACTGCGAAAGTCGCTGTCTTCGTGGATGGGTGTTTCTGGCACGGTTGCCCGTCGCATTTAAAGCTGACCGCGACGAATCAAACTTATTGGACGGCAAAAATCGCACGCAACAAGGAGCGAGATCGTGAGTTTTCTCGACGCCTAACGGCCGCTGGATGGGCGGTCTTGCGATTTTGGGAACATGCCGATCCCGAGGTAGCTGCTGAAAAGGTCTTCAGGACAGTTACAACCAGGATGCGATCAAACTAACGTTCGGAGAGGTATCCGGTCATGAAGTACGTTACCGCGCAACTTCTGCATGATGCATTACTGCAACTCGATACCTACTCGGCCGACAAGGATAACCGCATCAAGGGACTCTTCAGTGTGTTCGTGCTCAAGCGCCTTGGAGTCACCGTCGGAGAGACTAGCGCACTTTCAATCGAAGACTTTAACAACGTTTGTTGGGCGTTGCTTCGCGTAATCCAGGAAGGCGACCCGGCCAGCTTGGACGGGGAGAAAATTTACAACCCTTTTGGCAATGACCCAATTGTTAAAGCAAATTGGCCAAGATCCACGTTGTGGACACGGATTACGACGAACAAGTCGTGGAAAGGCATTGTCATAACGGATGCTGGCGGTTTTTGAGTTCGACCCCGGATACGTCACGACGCTTCTGTCTAGACGACTGCGTGACTCCCCACTCCCCGCGTTCGCTCTTGCTGCGTATTTCTTCCGAAGGCCCTCCGATCTTGCTCAGCTGCCAGAGATCGACAGCCACGAGGATTTGATTTCTGCGTTCAAGTCTTACTTCCACATTTCTGCGACCGATGTTCCATTGTTCGATTTTTCCGTTCCAGCATGGGCGAGCCCACTTTCAGACGACGAGCTGTCGCGCGCAGAAGTGGTGCGCATCGTTGCAACGGCACCTCATGCTGGAGAGATCGCTTCGTTGTTGGCCGCAGAAGCTAGTGGCGAGGTCGGTGACCGATGCGATGAAATAGTGGCTTGTGCGTTGAAGATGGGTCAAGTGCTGCTATTTGGACCACCAGGGACCGGTAAGTCCTACTGGGCGGAAAAGGCAGCCCTTCGGTTAACCGGGCATGCAGATCTTTCCGTCGCCGCCTACACGGGCGAGGTTGCGATCGTGGCGTGGCACCCCTCAACTACGTACGAGGATTTCGTTGGTGGGATGACTGTACGAAAGGGGAGTATTAAACGGAGGTCAGGAATTTTTCAGAACTTCTGCGAGCGCGCAGCAGCGAATTCAACGCGTCGGCACGTTCTCGTAGTGGACGAGATCAATCGAGGCAACACAGTCGCAATCTTCGGCGAATTGCTGTTTGCCCTCGAACTAGACAAACGCGGGAAGCCTGTACAACTCACTGATGGCAAGACGATCGTTGTACCTAGTAACGTGTACATACTCGGTACTGCGAACACGGCCGACCGCTCGATTGCGGCGCTCGACGTGGCGCTGGGACGACGCTTTGCCAGAGTGGAGATCGCGCCCGAACCGGAACTGCTGGGAAGTACGAGGGTTGCGGGAGTACTTCTTCAAGACTTGCTTCGCACGCTAAACACCAAGGTGACCGAAGCGGTCGATCGAGAGCATCGTATCGGGCATTCCTACCTACTTGGCGGAGACGACCGGCCGATAAGTTCGTTTGACGACCTCGCATTTACGATGAAGTACCGGATTGTTCCGCTACTCCAGGACTACGCCATCGATGATTTTGATATTTTGGAAGAGATCCTTGGTGTCGGCTTTGTCGATGCTGGCGAGCAACGCATCAAAGCGGAAGCATTTAGGACTGAGGCTGCACTAGAAGCTGCCTTAAGAGTTCTGATCGGCAGCTGAACGTCGATGTTTCTCGCTACGCTCTCTCTCCCGGAACTGGGAGAGGCGACACCCGAGTCGCATTCATTCCTTGCAGGTCTCACCTTGGGACGCCAAGCTCGCCACGTCATTCGAGGGGCGGCGTCTCTCCTCGACGTCGATGAACTGAAGCAAGGACTTCGTATAGTTAGTCGCGACCGCACCGGAGCGATTAGCTTGACGGTACGGACTCACGCCGGCGCGAAGGGAGCAGTCCGGGTTATAGTGCACCCCCGAAACCCGCATCTGACGCTCGGTACGACGCTCGGAATGTTGTCTATCGTAGAGGCTGGCGATTGGCACCATGGGCTCCTGCCGATACCAGCGGGTGATGACCAAGTCGAGGCTGTCTGTCGGGGAATGGTATTCGAGGCGGAACGTTTGCTAAGGCGGGGATTGGCAAGAACCTATCGCTCTCAGTCGTCTCGACTTGTTCGTCTTAGTGGACGAGTAGATCCGTTAGACTTTGCCACCGCGAATCTGACGGGACGTAGTCGTGTGCAGTGTAGTTTTTCGCAGTACACGACATCTAACGCGTACAACCAGCTCGTGGCGCTGGGCCTCATTGCTGCCAGTCGGATTAGCAGCGATAGGGCGACTCGCAGTAGAGCGCGACGAGCGACTCAGCAGTTCGATATCGAACCGCCTCGGTACGTAAAGCGTCCGAAGTTCTACGGAGGACAATACGCTGAATATGCGGGCGCTCACCAGCTTGCGACGCTTCTTCTAGACGGGCTCGGCGTTGGAGATCGTCGCGTGGACACGGCGACTATCGCGCCGTTTTCAGTCGCGACGAATCTCCTATTCGAGTCGTTTCTTCTTAGTGCTGTTCGGCATGCACTTGGACGGATGTATCAAGTCCGTAGAGAAAGACTCCGGGTCTTTGATCGAGGGGCAGAAAGCCAACGAACGCTTCGGCCCGATATCGTCGTCCGGGAGGTGGCGACGCAGCGGCTTGTCTTAATCATCGACGCGAAGTACGAGGCGAGTTTTCCGCAGCTTCCAGCAAGCGATCACTACCAAGCCTACGTCTACGGAGACATCTTCGGCCGAGCTTTCGCGGAGCGACCCTTGCCCGTCGTCCTCGCGGCTCCCTATACCGAGACGGTTTCGGTCGAATATCAACGAGTTTCTTCGCGCCTTGACGCGCGGCCACATCGACCGATCACTTGGCTTCTCGGGATTGGTATTCGAGAGCTAGTTGATGCGATACGCCGCAGAGGGCCAAGGCATGAACCTAAACTAGCCGAACAACTGATGTTGATCGTCGCGAGTACAGGCGAACCGAGAGTCCCACGTTGATCAGTTCAAGGACGGAAGATGTACCTGTCGCGCTGGGCTGCCGGACGCGTCGTCGGGGGTTGAGTCGTTTCATGTCGGCAAGGGAGGCGAGAGCAGCAGCCGCATCCGTAGCGCCCCAGATCATAATCGATGGACAGCCGCCGCATCGCCTGCACGACGTCACGGCGTACGCGGAAACAAATCGTCTGCTGCGATTTCGGTGCTCAGCGACGGGAGTGGCAGTATGGTCGCTCCCGCTGCGCGCACCAAGTCCGCGTATCGACGTGCTTCGGCGTCGGGGCGCGTGAAACATTCGACGCAGTGCTCCCGCACGTTGACGATCCAGTACCACGGCACGGCTGCGGCGGCGTAGATGGACGCCTTGGTGATGCGGTCCTGGATCAACGTCGTGTCGGAAACCTCCACGACCAGAACCGCGCTGGATGGATGTCGATCTACGTAACGCTGCGGGGGGCCGGACACGACGCAGATGTCGGGCTCTGGTGCGCTGGTGGCACTGGCGACGAACGGCATCTGCACGCGCACGAGCAGGTGCGGAGCGAGCTTTCGCAGCAGCAGGTGCTCGACGTGGTAGACCGTGGCCGCGTGCAGCGGCGCCTGCGGAGACATCGCGACGATGAGCCCGTCGAGCAGCTCGACGTGGTCGTCCGGCGAGATCACGCCGCATTCGGCGAGCGCGAAGTACTCGGCTACGTCGTGCCGGCCGCTGGCCGCGACTCCACTCATGCGGCGAGTCTAGACCCGCAGTGGGTGTGCGCGAAGCCGGCCCCCCTCGACGCCCCGCGTCGAACCCCTTGACGAAAGTTGACTTAAAAGTCCGGTATTCCTACGGTCGCCTGATGCACATCACGGCGCAGGAAGAATACGGGCTTCGATGCCTCCTGCGGGTGGCCAAGCACGGGTCGGACGATCCCATGCGCACCCAGGAAGTGGCCGCCGCCGAAGGCATCAGCCTGGAGTACGCGGCCAAACTCATGCGCGTCCTCAAGAACGGCGGCCTGCTGGTCAGCACCCGTGGGGCCGCCGGAGGGTACGTTCTGGCCAGGCCGGCCAGCGAGATCTCGGTCTGGCACGTCCTGTCGGTCCTGGACGGTCCGCTCTACGAAGAGGCTTTCTGCGCCAGCCACACCGGCTCCCAGCGCAATTGCACCCACACCACGGACTGCTCGGTCCGGGCGGTGTGGCGCAACATCAACCAGATTCTTCAAACGGCGCTTTCGGCGATCACTCTTGCCGATCTGCGTCGCGACGAGAAGTCCACCATCGCCTGGCTGACGCGCGAGCTGTCCAGCGAGAACGCGTCATCTGCGGCCGAGCCGAACGACGTCGCCACTGCGCGCCAGAGGATGTCATGAGCGGCACCGGAAACGACGCGCGCGACCTTGCCCTTGGCGGCGAGTACAAGTGGGGCTTCGTCACCGACATCGAGAGCGACGTCGCGCCGCCCGGCCTCTCCGAAGAGATCATCCGTTTCATCTCCGCCAAGAAGAACGAGCCTGAGTTCATGCTCGAGTGGCGCCTGAAGGCGTTTCGCGCGTGGTCGAAGATGGCGGCCGCCGCCGGCGAGCCGAAGTGGGCGCACGTCACGTTCCCGCCCATCGACTATCAGGGCATCAGCTATTACGCCGCGCCCAAGCAGAAGCCCAAGCTGGCCAGCATGGACGAGGTGGACCCGGAGCTGCTCGACACGTTCGAGAAGCTCGGCATCCCGCTCGAGGAACGAAAGCTGCTCGCAGGTGTCGCCGTCGACGCGGTCTTCGACAGCGTCTCGGTGGCGACCACGTTCAAGGACACGCTGGCCAAGGCCGGCGTGATCTTCGGATCGTTCAGCGAAGCTGTGCAGAACCATCCCGATCTGGTCAGGAAGTATCTGGGGTCGGTGGTCCCGGTCAGCGACAACTTCTACGCGGCGCTCAATTCGGCTGTCTTCACCGACGGAAGCTTCTGCTACGTGCCCAAGGGCGTGAAGTGCCCGATGGAACTGTCGACGTACTTCCGCATCAACACCGCCAACACCGGTCAGTTCGAGCGCACGCTGATCGTCGCCGACGAAGGCGCTTCGGTCAGCTACCTGGAAGGCTGCACCGCGCCTATGCGCGACGAGAACCAGCTGCACGCGGCAGTGGTGGAGCTGGTCGCGCTGGACAGGGCGGAGATCAAGTACTCGACGGTCCAGAACTGGTACCCGGGCGACAAGCAGGGAAAGGGCGGCATCTACAACTTCGTGACCAAGCGCGGCAAGTGCGCCGGCGCGCACTCGAAGATCTCGTGGACGCAGGTCGAGACGGGCTCGGCCATCACCTGGAAGTATCCGAGCTGCATCCTGCAGGGCGATCACTCGGTCGGCGAATTCTACTCGGTGGCGGTGACCAACAACTACCAGCAGGCCGACACCGGAACCAAGATGGTGCACCTCGGCAAGGATACGAAGAGCACCATCATCTCCAAGGGCATCTCGGCCGGACACGGCCAGAACAGCTACCGCGGCCTGGTGCAGGTGGGCCCGAACGCCGAGCGTGCACGCAACTACTCGCAGTGCGACTCGCTGCTGCTCGGCGACAAGTGCGGCGCGCACACCTTCCCCTACATCGACGTGCGCAACTCGACGGCGCAGGTCGAGCACGAGGCCTCGACGTCCAAGATCGGCGAGGACCAGCTCTTCTATTGCCAGCAGCGCGGCCTGTCCGAGGAGGACGCGGTCTCGCTGATCGTCAACGGCTTCTGCAAGCAGGTCTTCCGCGAGCTGCCGATGGAATTTGCCGTCGAGGCACAAAAGCTACTCAGCGTCACGCTGGAAGGAGCGGTGGGATGAGCCTGCTCGAGATCAGCAACCTTCACGCCGAGATCGAGGGAAAGAAGATCCTCAACGGCCTGTCGCTGTCGGTGGGTGCCGGCGAAGTGCACGCCGTGATGGGCCCGAACGGCTCGGGAAAGAGCACGCTGGCGCAGCTGCTGGCCGGTCGTGAGATCTACACCGTCACCGAAGGCAGCGTCACCTACGACGGCCGCAACCTGCTCGAGATGGAGCCGTACGTGCGCGCGCGCGAGGGCATCTTCCTGTCGTTCCAGTATCCGCTCGAGCTTCCGGGCATTGCCAATTCCTACTTCCTCAAGGCGGCGGTCAACGCGGTGCGCAAGCATCGCGGCCTTTCGGAGCTGGATGCCGTCGACTTCCTCATGGCGGCCCGCTCCAAGATGAAGCTGGTGGGCCTGGACGAGGCGTTCCTGCATCGCGCGGTCAACGAAGGATTCTCGGGCGGCGAGAAGAAGCGCAACGAGATCTTCCAGATGGCCATGCTCGAGCCGCGCCTGGCCATCCTGGACGAGACCGATTCGGGCCTGGACGTCGACTCGCTTCGCACGGTTGCCGAGGGCGTCAACAGCCTGCGCGGGCCCGATCGCGCCATCATCGTGATCACGCACTATCAGCGCCTGCTCGACTACATCGTGCCCGACAGGACGCACGTGCTCTCCGGCGGCCGCATCGTGCGCTCGGGCGGCCCCGAGCTGGCGCGCGAAGTCGAGGAGCACGGGTATAAGGCCATCGCCGAGACGGCATCGGCCTAGGGCAGGTAGAGCGGAGCGATGAACACGGCAGGCGACATCATGCGAGAGCACGAGCGCGTTCGCGGCAGTCTCTCGGGCCGCGGCGCGGGCTGGCTCGATGCCCTTCGCACCCGCGGCCTGGCGCGCGTCGCCGAAGCCGGCTTTCCCACCGTCAGGAACGAGGACTGGAAGTACACCAACGTCTCGCAGGTGCTCAAGAGCGCACTGCGACCGATCCTTGCCGACCAGGTGCGGATCGAGGACGCAGCGCTACACGCGATCGTGGCGGGTCTGCCCGGAGTCGGCGAGGATTCGCCGCTTCTGGTCTTCGTCGACGGTCATTTCCAGTCGCGTGCATCGCGCCTCGGCAAGACGCATCGCGGCCTCAGCATCGGCAGCCTGCGCGAGAGGCTCGAGCGCGAGCCGGCCTCGCTGCAGCCGTGGCTCGGAAAGTATCTGCCCGTCGACGTGCACGGTTTTGTTGCGTTCAACACCGCCTTCCTGGACGACGGCGCCGTCGTCGAGATCGGCGAGGGCGCCATCATCGAAACGCCGATTCACGTCTTGTTCCACTCGACGTCGCGCGCCGAGCCGTTCGTGACGAACCCGCGAAACGTCATCGTTGCGGGCGCCGGCAGCTCGGCTCTCGTGGTCGAGCACTACGTCGGCGCCGCCGGCGCGCGCCATCTGACCAACGCCGCCACCGAGATCGCCGTCGGACGCGACGCGGCCCTCGGCCACGTTCGCATCCAGCGCGAGGCGGAGACGGCTTTCCACGTAGGTCGAGTGCAGGTCGACCAGGAGGCGGGCAGCTCGCTGACCTCGCACAGCTTCGGGTTCGGCGCCGCGCTCTCGCGCGTGGAGCTGCCGGTGCGTCTGGCCGGTGAGGACGCCGAGTGCGCGATGCACGGACTGTGGGCCTTGCACGGGACCCAGCACGCCGATCATCACCTCTGGATCGACCATGCCTCGCCGCGCACCCGCAGCCGCCAGACCTACAAGGGCGTGCTCGAAGACAGCGCACGCGGCGTGTTCACCGGCAAGGTGCTGGTGCGGCCTGGTGCGCAGAAGATCGAAGCGCGTCAGAGCAATGCCAATCTGGTGCTCGGGCAGGGTGCGGTGGCCGAGACGCGGCCGCAGCTGGAGATCTACGCCGACGACGTGCAGTGCACGCACGGCGCCAGCATCGGACGTCTGGACGAAGATGCGCTCTTCTACATCCAGCAGCGCGGCATCGACGCGCGTGAGGCGCGCCGCCTTCTCGTCTATGGCTTCGCCATCGAGGTTGCCGAGTCGGTAGTGCCCGAGCCGCTGCGCCAGGGCCTGATGGCTGCGGTCGCGCAGCGAGTGGCCAGCCTCGCCAGGCAAGGAGAAGGCCAGTGAGCACGAGCGCCCGTCCCCGTCAGCCCGAAGCGGCGCCAGTCTACGACGTCGACCGGATCCGCGGCGACTTCCCGATCCTGTCGCAGCACGTCCACGGCAAGCCGCTGGTCTATCTGGACAACGCGGCCACCACGCAGAAGCCGCGGGCAGTGCTCGATGCGATCGAGCACTACTACGTCCACGACAATGCCAACGTCCACCGCGGCGTCCACACTCTCAGCGAGCGTGCGACCATCGCCTACGAGAACGCGCGCACCCGCATCGCCCGCTTCGTGGGCGCCGGATCGGGCAAGGAGATCGTCTTCCTGCGCGGCGCCACCGAGGCCTTGAATCTGGTCGCGCACAGCCTGGCCCAGACCGAGCTGCGCGAAGGCGACGAGATCGTCGTCAGCTACATGGAGCATCACTCCAACATCGTGCCCTGGCAGATGGCGTGCTCCCGCACCGGCGCCAGGCTGCGCGTGGTGCCGGTGGACGAGGACGGCGAGCTGATGCTCGACGAGCTGTCTTCCCTGCTTGGGCCGCGGACGAAGATCGTCGCCGTCACGCACGTTTCCAACGCGCTCGGCACCGTCAATCCGATCGCGCGCATTGCAGAGATGGCTCATGCGGTCGGGGCCAGGGTCGTCGTCGATGGCGCGCAGGCGGTCCCGCACATTGCGCTGGACGTGCGAGCGCTCGGCTGCGACTTCTACGCCTTCTCCGGCCACAAGGTCTATGCGCCGATGGGCATCGGTGCGCTGTGGGGAAAGCCCGAGCTGCTCGAAAAGCTGCCGCCGTACCAGGGCGGCGGCGAGATGATCCTGTCGGTCACGTTCGAGAACACGACCTACAACGCCGTGCCGCACAAGTTCGAGGCGGGCACGCCCGACGTGGCCGGAGCCGTGGGCCTTGCCGCGGCGTTCGACTATCTGGACGCGCTCGGCCTGGAGAACGTCGCTGCGCACGAGCACGAGCTTCTGGCCTATGCGCGCGAGGCGCTGCTGTCGGTTCCGGGGCTGCGCGTCGTCGGCAACGCGCGCGAGAAGGCGGGCGTGCACTCGTTCGTGCTCGAAGGCATTCATCCGCACGACATCGGGACCATCCTCGACCACGAAGGCATCGCCATTCGCACCGGCCACCACTGCGCGCAGCCGGTCATCACACGCTTCGGGCTACCGGCCACGGCGCGCGCCTCGTTCGGCCTCTACAACACGCGCGAAGACGTCGATCGTCTGGTGGCCGGCCTGCTACGCGTGCAGGAGATGATGGGCTGATGTCGGACCTTCGCGATCTGTACCAGGAGCTGATCCTGGATCACGGCCGCCGCCCGCGAAATTTCGGGCGCCTCGGCGAGGCCACGCATCATGCGGAAGGTTACAACCCGCTGTGCGGCGACAAGATCGACCTCTATCTGGAGATGGACGGCGACACCGTGCGCGGAGCCAGCTTCGAAGGGCAGGGATGCGCGATCTCGCAGGCTTCGGCTTCGCTGATGACCGAAGCGGTCAAGGGTAGGACGGTGCCGGAGGTGATGGCGCTGTTCCGCAAGCTGACCGCGCTGGTGACCGCGCGCGACGAGGATGTGGCGGCCGAGACCGATGTCGAGCTGGGCAAGCTGGCCGTGTTCGAAGGGGTGCGCCAGTACCCGCTGCGCGTCAAGTGCGCGACGCTTGCCTGGCATACGCTGCACAATGCGATCGAAGGCAAGCCGGAAGAAGTTGCGGTGACGGAATGACGAACGAGCAGGAAGAGAAGAAGACCGAGCATACGAGCGGCGCCGCCGGCGCCGCGGGCAATGGCCACAGCGTCGCTGCCGGCACGCCCGAGACCAGCGGTCACAGCGAAGCTCGCCACGTGCCGCTGCCCGACGTCGTCGTCGAGCACGCCACCGCCGAAGCGGCAGATCCGCAACCTGTACCAGATGTGGCCACGCCGGCCTCCGATAGCGCCGCCGCGGCAGAAAGCGCTGCCAAGGGCTCAGCCAGCACCGCTGGCGAAGAGGCCGCCCCGCTCGACATCGCCAAGACCGAGCAGCTCCTCATCGAGGCGATGCATACCGTCTTCGATCCCGAGATTCCCGTCGACATCTACGAGCTGGGCCTGATCTATGACCTTCGCATTCGCGAAGACGGCCACGTCGACATCAAGATGACGCTGACCACGCCGAACTGCCCGG
>DASPNH010000114.1:0-4184 GCA_035626675.1 Binatia bacterium | reverse complement strand
GGCCGTCACCACCTACCTTACGAACATGGGATGGACGGCCTCGCAGGCCACGGTCTCGGTCTCTGGAGCGCAGGGCGCTTCGGGAACGCCGCTGACCGTGACGGCGACCTATCCGACCAGCTTCGCGGTTCTCTCCAAACTGATGCCGATGTCGGGCATCGCCGTCGACGGCAGTGGCCAGGCCAGTCTCAGCGCCACCGTCGTCATGGAACTGGAGTAAGGGGGACCGGGCATGAGAACGACGTACTCGAATCGCCACGAAAGTGGATCCGTCTCCGTATTTGCCGCCGTTGCCGCCATCGGCTTCATCGGCGTGACCGCCTTGGGCATCGACGTAGGCTACGGCCTGCTCACCAAGGCGCAGCTTCAGAACGTGGCCGATTCGGCGGCGCTGGCTGGCAACCACCAGTTGGCGCGTCTCTACGACGCTCTGGGCAATCGCAACATCAGCGGTTACACGCTGACCGCGTCCGACAAGGCCTCGATCATCCAGGCCGTCCGGACCTACGCCCTGCGCAACGAAGCCGGCGGTAAGGCCATCGACGTGCTTCCTGGGGACGTGCTGTTCGGGCGCTGGGACAAGAGCACCGGAGAGATCACCGAGACCGACACCGGCGTCAACGTCGTGCGCGTGCTCGCGCGCCGCGACGGTTCCGCCAACGGGGTACTCTCGACGTTGATGAGCTCGACCATCGGGGTCGACTCCTTCGACGTGCGCGCCAACGCAGCCGCGGTACTGACTCCGGTCAACAAGGTTCCGGCCGGCGCGGTCGGCCTTCCCGTGGGTATCGCCAAGGCATGGTTCAACCATCCCGGCTCGCCCTGCGGCGGGGACTCCTCGATTCGATTGTATCCGACCGGAACGCTGGCCGGGTGCGCGGGCTGGCACACCTACACCGATGCTCCGGCATCGGCGTCGAAGCTGCACAACATCATCGATGGTATCAAGGCGGGCACCTTCAAGTCGCCCGGAGCGACTGCCGGTGTCGATACGTGGATTTTCCAGGGCGGTGTGGACGCCAGCGTCTTCCCGGACCTGAAGGATCTGTACCGTCAGAAGAAAGATGCCAACAACGAGTGGAAGGTGTTGGTGCCGGTCTACGACAGCGACAGCTGCGCCAACGTCAGCGGCTGGACGAAGATCATCGGCTTTGCCACTGCAGTGATCACCAACGTGATCAACGCACCGGCCAAGCAGATCGACGCGCGCGTCGATTGCGACATCATCCAGTACGGTGAGAGCGGAGGCGAGGATTACGGCACACACGTGGCCGGAGGCTCATTGGTCAATTAACGCAGCGGAAGAGAGGCGCTGCGGCAGGGGATCCCCCGTTCACCTGCCGCAGCCCGGTCTTGCCCGCCATGGGGGTGGAATGCGCGACTTCATCGGTTCGACGCGCGAACGTGGCGCCATCACGATCTTGGCCGTGGGTGGCGCCGTTGCACTTTTGGGAATGGCTGGTCTGGCGATCGACGTCGGCTATGCCGTGCTGACCAGAGTGCAGCTGCAGAACATCGCCGATGCCGGCGCCAGTTCCGGCAGCCGCGAGCTCGCGCGCGTCTATTCCGAGCTCGGACCGACCAAGGATTATCACGACTACACCCTGACCGAAGCCGACAAGTCCCGCATCCTGGCCAACATCAACGAGTTCACCAAGGCGAACGAAGCGGCCGGCAACGCGATCGGCATCAGTCTGGATGACGTGATCTTCGGGACCTATGACAAGTCCACGGGCCAGGTGACTGCGACGTCCAAGGGGCCCGAAGCCGTGGTCGTCAAGGCGCGCCGCGACGAGACGGCCAACGGCTCGGTATCGACGCTTCTGAGCCACGTGCTCGGCGTCGACAGCTTCCAGGTCAGCGCCAGCGCCGGCAGCGCCGGCATCTCGTCGGCCTCATCGATCCCGCCGGGCAAAGCCGACATTCCGGTCGGCATCTCCAAGGCGTGGTTTACCGCGCGCGACTCCCCGTGCGGAACCGATGCGGGTATCCGATTCTATCCGACTGACAGTACGCTCGGCTGCGCGGGCTGGCACACATTCACGAGCCCCGTGGCCACGGCCTCCAGGCTTCGCAACATCCTGGACGGGCTTCGTGAAGGGACGTTCACGAGCCCGCCGATCACCGTAGGCTCCACCTTCTTCCGTTTCACCGGCGGTACCGTCGAATCCGCTTTCGACGAGCTCGAAGAGTTGTACGACGCGAAGAAGGATTCGGCCGGGAATTGGCGGGTCCTCGTTCCGGTGTACGACCGGGAGGATTGCTCGAACCCGAACGGGCTGATCAAGATCATCGGCGTCGCCCACGCGCGCATCTACAACGTCAAGGATTCGCCGTCCAAGCAGATCGACGCCGCTGTCGAGTGCAAGATCATCGAGTTCGGTGCGGGCGACGGACCCAACTACGGAACGGCTGTGGCCAAGCCGCGCACGATTCAGTAACGGCCAGGACGGCGCGAAGTTGAGAGCGATACGGAAAGCGTACGTGGTGGAACTGGCAGCGCAGCGAATCGCATGCGCGGCTGGCGCATGCGGGACTCGATCCGCAGCACCGTCACGATATTGGCAGCATTTGCAGGTGCTGCCGTGTTAGCCTGCGCCGTCGTGAGCATTCAATCGGCTGCAGACCGGTCACGGCCCCGCAACTCCCCGTGCGGTAGCGGACCGGACTGCCAGAAATACATCCACGCATTCGTGCAGTGCGACGCGTTTACGTTCGGCCAAGGTGGCGGCCCGGACTATGGGACACTCGTCGCGTTTCCCAAGGTGATTCGATAGCCGCCGCCACGAGGCAGGCACAATGGCGAGTAGGATAGGGGTCAGGCTCGAGATCGACAATCCGGGCGTCCGGCAAGCGCTCGAGCAATACGTGGCCTCGCTGGGAGAGTTCGCTCTCCAGCGGGAGGAGGACCCCGGCCTGCCACAGCTCCTGATTCTCGGTCTCGACGAGACCAATCCGAGCGAGACGTTCGCGCGCATCCGTAGCGTCCAGCAGACCTCACCGTCGACCGACATCTTCCTGACTGCGGGTCGCGCCGATCCGCAACTGCTGTTGGAGGTGCTGCGCGCCGGCGTCAAGGAATTCCTGACCCAGCCGCTGCGGCCGGAAGAGGTCCAGCATGCGTTCCAGCGTTTTCGGGAACGTCATGCGGAGGCCAATGCCGGCGAGCTCAAGCGTTCCGGCAAGATCCTGAGCGTGATCGGCGGCAAATCGGGGGTGGGCACCACGACAGTGGCCAGCAATCTGGCGGTTGCGCTCCAGGCCGGAGGGTCGCGAGCCGTGGCCGTCGTCGATCTGAACCTTCGAGGCGGCGACGTACCGGCCTTCTTCGACATCAATCCGCTGCGCAGCATTCGCGACATCGAGCTGGACCTGTCGCGCCTGGACAACACGTTTCTGGCCACGATGATGAGCAAGCATTCCAGCGGCATCGAGGTCCTGGCGCTCGGCGACGGGGACCTGGCGGGTGTGCACGTATCGGCGGAATGCGTCGATCGAACTCTGAAGCTCATGCGCGCGATGTACGACTTCGTCGTCGTCGACTGCGGCCACAACATCGACATGGCCACCTACTCGTCGCTCGGGCTGTCGGCCAGCGTTTTGCTGGTGTCCACCCTGAGCGTGCCGGTGGTGCGCCGCACCAAGCGGCTTCTCGATCAGCTCCGCGGGGAGGATGGCAGCGGCCTGGAGGGCAGCAGTTTCTATCTCCTGGTCAACGCCTACACGGACCGCGAAGAGCTCATCCTCACCGAGACCAAGGACGTGTTGCAGCTCAAGCCCCAGTGGCTGTTGCCGCGCGATTTCGACACGGCCACCGATGCGCTCAACAACGGGAGGCCCGTCGTCGAGTTCGCGCCGCGGTCGGCGCTCTCCAAGGGCGTCATCAAGGTCGCTTCCGACCTGGCCGGCGCCGCCGCTGGCCCGCCACGTGCATCCTTTCTGTCAGGCGTCTTTCGGTCGGTGAGCGAGAAGATCGTCAAGACGAACCCGAGCCCGTCGGTAGCGTAGGGCAGGGCAATCGAGTTCAGGTGGTAAACCATGGCTATGGCAGCAAGCAGTAACAGACCGGCAGCGGTCGCAACGGGCTCCGGGTATCACGAGCTCAAAGGTCGAGTGCACGAGCGCGTCATCGAGGTCCTGGACCTCTCTGCCGCCGCGGCACTCGACGAGGAATCGCTCA
This sequence comes from Binatia bacterium, assembly GCA_035626675.1. Lineage (GTDB taxonomy): Bacteria > Desulfobacterota > Binatia > UBA1149 > CAITLU01 > DASPNH01. The sequence continues at coordinate 4 of DASPNH010000114.1, read as the reverse complement.
AGCG
>DASPNH010000113.1:0-5045 GCA_035626675.1 Binatia bacterium | reverse complement strand
GACGAGAACGCGGCCAACGTCGCAGAGGGATTGGCCGGCAACGGCCTGCTCGATGGCGTGGCCACGTGCTCGGGCGAGCTCGCGTCGTGCTTGGCGTCGCTGGAGACCTGCCCAGGCTCGCAGACCCGGTGCGAGGGCGAGGGCGGATACTGCGCGGCTCTGGGAAGCGACGTGGCCAACTGCGGTGCCTGCGAAAACGCGTGCGACACCGGCGAGACCTGTCACGACGGCGCGTGCGTGCAGCTTTGCCGCTCGCCGCTGACGGCCTGCAGCGACGGCTCGGGCCCGTTCTGCAGCGACACCGATTTGGATCCGGCCAATTGCGGGGCGTGCGCAAACTCCTGCGATCCGGACCAGCAGTGCATACTCGGCTACTGCACCGGCGGCGCGCCGACGTGTGACAGCGATGCGGTCTGCAACCCGGCTTGCGGACCGGGTGAGGATCCGGATTGTGCGGGCCTATGCGGTAGCGATGGCTATTGCGACCCGGCTTGCGGTTTCGATCCCGATTGTGGACCGCCCGCATGCGGTTTCGGCGAATTCCCGTGCCCGGCCGGCTTCATGTGTGAGCCGATGATGATGGTCTGCATTCCTGCCTGACCGACAGTTCGCGAGCTGTCGTTCACGCACCCTTTCCGGCGGCGGAAAAGGTGCCTGACCCTTTTTAGACGTCACGCCAGCGCTTGAGCGCGAACCGGATTCTCGAAGCCCTTGAGCGTGATTTCGCCGACGTCGACGAAGGTCAGGCCCTCGCAGCGCGCGGGCAGGTCGGCCGACACCAGCGTCTGACCGGGCTGGGAAGCGGCGCACAGTCTGGCAGCGAGCTGGACCGAGACGCCAAAGAAATCGCCGCGGCGCTCGACCGGCTCGCCGCACGCCGCGCCAATGCGAAGCCGTAGCGGCTCGGGCAGGTCGACGTCGGCACGGGCGAGCGCGGCCTGGATGGTGGCAGCACACCGGACAGCCTCCGAGGCGGAGATGAAGACGGCCATGATGCCGTCTCCGAGATGCTTGACCTCGCGGCCGCCGTGCTGGCCGAGCGCGTCGCGCACGACGCGGTCGTGCCGCTCGACGATCTTCATGGCCGCGCGGTCGCCGAGCCGCTCGGTCATCGCGGTCGACCCGACGATGTCGGTGAACACGATGGTGCGAAGGCCCGAGTCGTACTCGCTGCTCTGCGGCAGCGTGGCGGCGCCTGTGGAAGCGACGGCACCCTGGCCGAGAAATCCGTCGACCAGATCCGGGTCGACTTCGATGATGCGCTCGGCGAGCAGACCGTGGGCCTCGGCGTGCACGCGGTTGGCTGATTCGGCGTCGGGCGCCGTGCACATGCAGAAGATCTTGCCGCCCGACTCGTTGAACCAGTACTTGACGTAGTTGACGCCGTACTTGTCCTGGCACTCGACGTCCTTGCGATGAGCATCGGCGATCGCGTCGCGGTTGGCACCGCTGACCTCGTGGATGTCGATGAAGTACGGCATGGTTCCCTCTGTGGCCGGCGGCGCCGCGCCTACGCGAGGGCGCCACCGGCGAACGGCATGGTTCCCCGGTATCCGGCGGCGCCGCGCCTACGCGACGGCGCCGCCGGCGACGCTATCAGGCCATCCGGTGCAGAGCGCAGAGCTTGTTGCCGGAAGGGTCGCGCAGGTAGGCCAGGTACATGCGGCCCATGCCGCCTTCGCGAACGCCTGGAGGGTCCTCGCAGGTGGTTCCGCCGTTGGCCACGCCTGCCGCATGCCAGGCGTCCACGCCGGCCGGATCGTTGACCAGAAATCCGACGGTCCCGCCGTTGGCAGGAGTTGCGGGCTCGCCGTTGATCGGCGTGGTGACGGCGAAGACGCCGGTCGGCGACAGGTAGAACAGGCGGCCCTTCTCGTCCGTAACGGCAGCCGGAACGCCGAGGGTGCCGAGCAGGGCGTCGTAGAACTTGCGGGACGCATCGATGTCGTTGGAACCGACCATGATGTGGCTGAACATTGCGTGTCTTCTCCTCGAGGGCCGGCCAGGGTGAATCGTCGAGCCGGTCTGTGCCCGGTCTATAGCCCAGCGGAAGCCCGTTCAACCGCCGCAACGCCGCACCGGCACGACAGCGCCAACAACCGCCGCAACGCCGCACCGGCACGACAGCGCCAACGACCGCCGCAACGCCGCACCGGCACGACAGCGCCAACAACCACCGCATCGAGCGTGCCGCAGTGCCGCGGCCGCCTCGCGCCATTGGTTTCGTCCGAGGTCCGCACTACCGTCGGCCGCACGATGAACGCCACGATCGAGAAGTTCGGCTACCCGCGTACGCTCATCGCAGAGTACGATCACTGGGTCGTGCTGCTGCGTGAGAAACAGGTGACCGCCGGATGTCTGATTCTCGCCTGCAAGGACGAGGTGGGTGCGTTTTCCGCGATCTCGCAGGACGCCTTTGCCGAGCTCAAGCGCGTGACGACCGATATCGAGACGAGCCTGGCAGCCATCGTCCGCTACGAGAGGATCAACTACCTCATGCTGATGATGGTCGATCCGCACGTCCACTTTCACGTCATCCCCCGTCACGGAAGCGAGCGCGAGGTCGCCGGCATCCGATTCGTCGATGGCGCGTTCCCGAAGCCTCCGGATCTGGCAACTTCCGCGGCGCTCGGCGCCGCGCAGCTCCAAGCGCTGCAGGCCCACCTGTCCAAGGCGTGGCACAGAGACCGCCCCTGAGGCGACGAAGGTCGTCGCAGCCGCCGCGTGCGGTTGTATCGCGCCACTTCATGAGGCAAATCCCGCAGACTGATTGCCTGCTCGACACACACGGAAGACGATGCCGCACACCCACGATCCCGACTCGCCCACGCCCGAAGAATCGCTGCAGCGGCTGATCGACGGCAACCGCCGTTTCCGCGCCAGCGGCGGATCGGGGGCTGCCCGAGGCTGGAGCGCGGATCTTGCCACGCAGGCTCAGCGGCCGTTCGCCATCGTCCTCGGCTGCTCCGATTCGCGAACGCCGGTGGAGATCCTCTTCGACCAGGGTTTCGGCGACCTCTTCGTCGTTCGCATCGCCGGCAACATCGTCGCTCCGTCGGTGGTCGGCTCCATCGAGTTCGCGGCCTCGCAGTTCGGCTCGCGCCTGGTAGTCGTGATGGGGCATACGAGGTGCGGAGCGATCTCGGCCACGGTCCACGCCATCGAGACGGGGCAGGGGCCCGAGTCCAAGAACCTGCGCTCGATCACCGATCGCATCACTCCCCACGTCGAAGACCTCGTGCGCAGCTGTAGCGCCGGCGCAGCCAGCGAGGAGGCAGTGTTCCGCGAGGCGATGCGCGCCAACGTGCGTGCCTCGGTCGATCACCTGCGCCACGGCAGTCAGCTCCTCGAAGAGCTCGTCGTCTCCGGACGAGTCGTCATCGTGGGCGCGGAATACGAGTTGGAGACCGGCGCGATTCATTTCCTCGACCCGATCCCGACGTCTCGCGCCTGACGCCTTCCTGGAAGGCCTATTGCGAGACGCCTGTTGCCCGCGTCGGGACACCGGTGCCCGACACCAGCGTCGTGTTGCCTGATGCCTGACCGCAAACTCGGGCTGCAAACGCCGTCTCCCCCAACAAAGTGACGGGCGAAGTGCGTTCGTTGAAGCTGCCGACGACGAGCGGACACGGGGCGTCGTCGCCCAGGTCGTTCGGGCTTGCGATTGCCGTGGCCGATTTCTGCCGACAGCAGTGTCGGCGAAACCCGGTAAAAACCGCGTATCGCTGACCTCGCGCCGACCGCGACCGATTCCGACTGCGCGCTCCGACGTGTCCACTTGGCGTGATTCGCCAGCAACTTCACGGCGAAAGCATCGTCGCCGTCTTGTCGGTCCATTCACTGCGTGCCTAGAGTTCGCTCAGCGGATGCGATGTCCATCCGCGAACCGACCGAACCCGAGGCGTCTATGCAACGCGTGAACACTGTTCGTGTGACCGTGAGTCGTGCCCGTCCGTCCGCTACCGATCGCCGATCGTCGAAATGGCCGGCGCTGCTGCTGGTGGCGGCCCTATCGTCGCTGGCAATGACGATCCCCGCCCAGGCCTCGGTGTGCGGCAACGGCGTGGTCGAGCCGAGTGAGGAGTGCGATCCCGGCGGACGTCTCTACTTCGACGGCGATCCGGCGCGCGAGTCGTGCACCAGCGACGGCGACTGCTTCTTCGAGTTCTCGTGCTGCAAGTTCAACTGCCAGCACGTGGGCCAGGGTGCCACGTGCAACGACGACAATGCCTGCACGCGCAACGACCAGTGCAACAACATGGGCATGTGCAGCGGCAACGACATGTCCGAAGGCTCGGTCTGTGAGGACGGCAACCCGTGCACGATCGGCGACCGCTGCCTCAGCGACGTCTGCACCGGATACGAGCCGCTGATGGTGGAGCTGTGCCCGTGGACGCTCACCTCGAGCTCGTGGACCGACTCGCCCGACAGGTTGACGACGGGCCTGCAGTCGCAGGTCGAAGGCGACGTCTGCGCCTATTCGCTCAGCCTCGGCGAGGCATCGAGCACCAGCGGCGACGCAGCGGCGCTGCGTGCCAGCGGACGAACGGCGATCCGGGTCGGGGTCAACGCCAGCATCGGGGGCAACATCGCCAGCGGAGGCGGCGGCGCCACCGGCATGCCGGGCGACACCAAGCTCCCCCACGTCGATGCGTACAGTCTGGAGCCCGGCACGACGACCGCAAAGGACGACGGCACTGGCGTCTACGATCTGAGCGGCAGCCACGAGCTGGTGGGGCAGTGCTCGATTGCCCGCTCGTCGTTCGACTACGTCGCCTCCGAGCTGGATCTGCTGGCTGCAAACCAGAGCCTCGATCGTCTGATGATCCATCCGCGGCAGACCGAGGAGATCGCTGCGCCGGTTCCGGGCGAGGTCAACATCATCGACGTCGACGACATCTTCGGAGCCAACGAGTCGGTGCTGCGCCTGGACGGCGGCGGCGAAGAAGGCACCGTCATGGTGCTACGGATCTCGGGCCGCATGATGATGCGCGCGCAGTCGCGCATCGAGCTGACCGGAGGCCTCGAGCCCGAGGACGTGCTGT
>DASPNH010000112.1:0-14881 GCA_035626675.1 Binatia bacterium | reverse complement strand
GGAAATCGGCATCGATCCATCACACGTGCAGGTGATCGGCAGCCTCGACGACGTCTATACGATGGCGACCCAGTACGTGATCACGCCGTGGGTGGGCCTGCTGCCCGAGAACTACCAGTTCGTCGCCAATCCCTCGGAGGTCGCCGACGTATTCCACGTGCCGCTGCGCGCGCTGCGCGATCCGCGCCATCACGCGCAGCAGGTACGGCAATGGGGCGGGAACGACTACGACATCTCGGTGATCACTGCCGGCAGACACGAGATCTGGGGAGCCACGCATTCGATCACGATGAACTTCCTCGAACGGATCGAGGAGATCGAGCACCGCATGCAGAGGTCGGCCGGCGCGACATAGCGCGGCCGCGATGGCTGGCGTCAGAATTCGACGACCATGCCGTCGGATGCGCGGTCGAAGCGGAATTCTTTCGCGGCGCGCACGTCCTCGCCGAGATGGGTCAGCAGCAGCCGCTTGCACCCGAGCTCGTCGCGGTGGGCGAGCAGGTCGGTGTAGGCCGTGTGCATCGGCGTGGCGGGCTCGAGCGTGCAGCACTCGCACAGGAACAGGTCCACGCCCTGGCTGCGCTCGACGAACTCCTCGGTCCACGCCGAATCCCCCGAGAACAGCACGCGGCCTTCGGGCGACTCCAGGCTGTAGCCGAGAGCGACCGGATCGGCGTTGTGCGGGACCTTGAACGATTCGATCCGGAATCCCGCGACTTCGGCACGCGAGCCGGGACGCATCTCGCAGACCTTGATCTCGAAGGGCAGCTCGAAGGACTGAAGCTCGCGGTAGTAGCCGGCGTACAGGGCCAGGCTGCGGGTCAGGACCGTGGGCGGGCCGACCAGGGTCAGCGGCCGCGTACGCGGATTCTCGAAAAGATACTCGAGGAACAGGAAGGGAATGCCGCCAAAATGGTCGCCGTGCAGGTGGGAGACGACCACGGCGTCGATCTCGCCGGTGGGAATCTTGTTGCGCTTCAGACCGGCCAGCACCGACGGTCCGCATTCGAGCACGATCTTGCCGCCGGCATGCTCGAGGACATTGCAGCTATGGAGGTAGCCGGCGGCGCAGAACGCGTCCCCCGAGCCAAGCACGGTAAGCTTCACTACTCGCCAGGGTACGGGGTGGTAAGACCGCAAGTCAAGGCGGGGGTCGAACACGGGCAGGTTTGCAAACGGCAGCCTCCGCACGGACTTGTACGAAGTGGTGCTGGAGCTGAGGATCGAGTCGCTGGCGTTCGGCGGAGCCGGCGTCGCGCGCAGCGATGGGCGCGTCGTGTTCGTGGACGGAACCGTTCCCGGCGATCGCATACGAGCCCAGGTGATGGCGGACCAGGGCAGCTACCTGCAGGCGCGCGTCCTGGATCTTCTCGAGCCCGGAACCGCCCGGATCGCGCCGCCGTGTCCCATCGTTGCCGATTGCGGAGGCTGTCCCTGGCAGCAGGTCGACTATCCGACCCAGCTCGCGGCCAAGAAAAAAGCCGTCATCGACGCGCTGACGCGAATCGGCCGTGTTTCCGAGCCTCCCGTTGCCGACGTCGCGCCGTCCCCTCGCACGTTCGGATACCGGAACCGGCTCAGCCTGCGCTTCCAGGACGGCCGCATCGGCTTCTACCAGGCACGCACCAACCGCCTGATTCCCGTTCCTGACTGCCTGCTGGCCGAGGAGCCGCTTCGCGCGGCGCTGCCGCGGATCGAGGCATTCGTCGCGTCGCTGACGACCCGCGTCATGCGCGTGGAGATCGCCACGCGCGGTCGCCTTCCGGGCCTGGTCGTCGCGATTCAGAGCGCCGGCCGCCTTCGCCATGGCGACACGCACGGAGCCCGCGAGTTCGTCGAAGACCGCTCCAGCCCGGTGCGAGGAATCGTCATGCAGGGCCGCGGCTGGCGGCGGCAGTGGGGCGATCTTCGGCGCGTGTTCGAGGTTGCCGAAGGCATCGAGATCGAGCTGCCGGGAGCTTCGTTCGGTCAGGTCAATACCGAGGGAAACCTGCTTCTGGTGCGCAAAACCGTCGAAGCGGCGCTTCCGGGGCGCGGTCAGGACGTGGTGGAGCTGTACGCGGGCGCCGGCAATTTTTCGCTCGCGCTGGCGCGCCGCGCCGGTCGCCTGGTGGCAGTGGACGAAGACCAGAACGCTATCGATGCCGGCCGCCGCTCCGCGCACGCTGCCGGTATTGCCAATGTACGTTTCGTGGCTGCGCGCGCGCTCGAGTACCTGGAGCGCTCGGCAGCACGTCCCGACGTGCTCGTGGTCGATCCACCACGCAGCGGTCTCGGTGACGCAGCCGCGTCGACGGCGCGGCTCCACGCACCGCGATGGGTCTACGTATCGTGCAATCCTACCACGCTGGCACGTGACGTGCGGATTGCGGTCGAGCACGGTTATCGCCTGACCGAGGCGTCGCCGATCGACATGTTTCCGCACACTTTCCACGTCGAAACCGTGTGCACCTTAGAGTTGACATGAGCCGGACCCGCTCTTACGCTCGGCCTCGGACGCACCGGGAGACCGGCACATGAAGAAAAAGACGCCAGCAGCAAAATCCACCGCTCCGCGCACTAAGATCACCATCATTCCGGGCAAAGGCGTCTCCCAGGCGATCAACTACCTGCTCGAAGATCGCGACGAGCTCGAGTGGCTCGTGGCGGTGGGCCGCAACAAGGACGGGGAGATCTTCTTCTACGACACCGGCGGCGACATCATCGAGGATCTCGGCACCCTCGAGTACCTGAAGGCCCGCATCGCGCGGGCGCATTTCGGCGAAGACGTCGAGTAGCTACGCCGCGTGCTGTAGGTAGCCAACCTCCATGCAGCCGGACGTCTTTTTGATAGCCGCTGCCGAAGGCCGCACCCCCTAACGGCAGAAGCCTGTCCACCATGGTGGCCCAGATGCTCGACTGTTTTGGAGGCGCTCGCGCTTCCTCGCATCGCGATTCGAGGGTAGCCGCCGGCGCTCCGAGCGGTAACTGTCGACTTCGATTTAGCTAGCTGAGCAATGCTTATGCCTGCACATTCGACGCAATTCGATGGAGAACAGAATCAGGAGGCGCGAGGATAGCGTTGCGTAGTAACTCGACGCCCCGGCCAAGGTCCTCCTCTTGCCGCGCCAGTACCCACCCACAGAAAGTGCGTTCACCGGTGTGCCCAAGGCCGGTAAAGAATCCGTACATCAGGTTTCCAAGCGGGTTGACGAGTAGAATCACGCTACCTCGTGCGTGCGCACCGTCCCTAAGCGATCGCCAACTACCGATGAGATAGCCATCTTCTGCGACTTCAGCGTCTACACCATAGTCGTCGCCCATTGGGTTCTTCCGATTGCGCATGCGGATCTTACCCAACCGCATTGCAATCTCGATCTCCTCGCCAACGGTTTCCATTTCATCTCTAAAATCAGGCCGATAGATAGAATGCCAAACTCCCATCAAGGCTAATCGTTTACGACTTTGAAGATACCCACGAAACCAAATAACCGCCCACGCGATCAGTTCTCCGAGAAGAGCACCAGCGACCAAGTATGCTATCTGCGATGCCATCTACGCACTCTGAAAGAACCGCGGTGCGTCCAGCCGCAGGTCTAAAATAAAGGCACGCAAACTATCCACCTCGCCGTTTGCGGCTTCACCAATGCATTGTCGTTGCAAAACGGAGTGGCAACGCCAGTGAAATTCTTTTATCTCCGACATCGTCATGCCTTTTCCTTGCAGGTATGGCACCGCCCAGAAACTAAAGCTCTGCTGCGGACACCACCACGCGCTCGTAACACTAGAGAAAGCACGGTCAACAGCGTCACATGCCTCGTCAATGCACATTGTTGCGTGTTTCCAACTGTAGCCGGTGCCCTCAATGCCATACTTGGGCGCGCTGTTCCCAATTGGTGCGCGAGGGTTGTACCACCACGGCTCCATACGAAACAGATCCGGCGCGGCCTCGTTAATGAACTCGATCGTCTTATCGATGCTTTGCGACGTCTCCCCAGGAAAGCCCGCAATGAACGATGCGAACGTGAGTATGTCTCTCTGCTTCAGCGCATGAATTCCGTGGCGGTACTTTTCAGCCGAGGCCACCTTGTCCATATTTCGAAGAATCGCGTCATCACCCGATTCGATGCCTAGGAATACGCCGCCACAACCGCTGCGCTGCATCAGGTCGAACACCGTCTCATCTGCCACAGACGAACATCGAAAATAAGAGAACCACCGCACCGGCAACTTCGCATCGGCGAGAAGCTTGCAGACCTCACGAAAGCGTCGCTCAGGTACGTTGAAGGTATCGTCGATGAAAATTACGTTTTGTACCCCAAGGTCCGCAAGTTGCCGCACTTCATTGAAAACATCTTGGGGGCTGACAAGCGCCAGCTGCCCGGCACGCGTTGGATAGTCGCAGAACGCACACGAGTAGGCGCAACTTCGCGCTGTCCGGGTTTGAATACTGCGGCCGAGGAAACCGACATCGGGATCAGACCAATTTATGATCGCATCCGACATGGCGTTATTTTCTTTCTCGACCCAAGTGAATCGCCAGACGCCGCCCTCGCGGTAGAGTAGGTTGGGAACGCCGCTTACGCTGGTGCCCGTCCGTAGATGGTGCAGCAGCGCAGCAAGCGAAGATTCACCCTGCGACTCATCAATCAGAAAGTCGATGTCGAGAGCGCTGAGGACTGTTTCCCGCACCCCCGGGTCCATTTCCGCGATATGCTGCACAAGGGGTCCGCCTACAACGATCTTCGTCGTCGGGCTGTGCTCGCGAGTGAAGGCGACAATCTCGTCGATCGGGGCCGTGTGCTCATAAAACGTAGTGGTGATGGCCAGCAGCACGGGACGGTGTTGCAAGAGTTCCGCAAGCAATGGACGCTCGGCGTTGTAGAAGCCAACACCTGCGACGGAAAAACCCCGGCGCCGCAGGAAGTTCCCCAGGTATGCGGTTGCCAGGTTGGGGACCTCACAGACGTGGTAAAAGGGCTTGGCCGAAACCCTACCCTCTTTAGAACCGGCGAAACACAGATCGTTGATAACGTCCATGTACGTCAAGGCTCGACCGCCAAGACAAAGGTGGTCGCGCGCGAATATCCGAGCCTCTGGTGACCGTCCACCTGAGTCGAGCAGTACGCGAAATTTAGTCTCTGTGTCGTCGTTGTAACCAACAACAATGCAATCCAGGTCACGTTTCATGTTCAAACCTTCGCGCCCCATGGCACTCAGCGCCGAAACGAACCCCACCCTCTACAAATAACAACCTCCCTACTGGCCGAGCGGCACTTGGGTTCATACATCGCACGCCTGCATTGCACCACGACTTTTTACACCAGCGCGCTGGGTAATTGCCGCAGCGAACAGCGGAGGGAGGGATTCAGCACCGTGTCTCGTCTCCGGCCATCGAGAGACTCCTGCGCTGCTAGTTTCTCGATGGCGTGCTGCACCGCGACGCTTGTGGAGACGAGAAATTGTCAGCAACGAGCCTCCACCTCTGCCAAAAAACGTGCAACCAATTTCGGCGTTTGATTGACGCGTTGCCCGGGGAACGTCCACGAGCATGTGACGAACTCCTCAAATCGCGTACGAGATATGCTGGGGTGCAGTAGCGCGCTGCGACGTTTTCGCGCGCGTTGAGGGGCAAGGTGGTCAAATTAAACGTTTGTCTTTCCGTTGCCGATCGCTTCGCGAAAGAGCGGCTGGAGCAGTACCAAATCGCGAGTCATAGACTGCTTACCGCATCGCCAACGCGTCGTGCTCTTTCCGGGCGGCCGTCGCGGTGGATGTTGAGACCGGTCGGTTCCCCGGTCGCCGCGCACGACGGGAGCCGGACCAACGACGGCGGCCTCTGGCCCGTCGCTATTGCAGTTCGTGGAAAACCAGCCCCGTCAGCAGCTTCGGGTAGAAGTAGGTCGACTTGTGCGGCATGAGCTCGCCGGCTCGGCAGACGGCGGCCATCTGTTCGGGCCGCGTGGCGTTCATCAGGAACGCGCCTTCGAGGCCGCCGCTGATGACGCGCTCGATCAATGCGCGGCCGTCGATCGAGTACGCGATCTTGGCGTCCCTCCCCCCGGCCGCAGCCAGCGCACTGCCGAGAATGTCCTCGTGCAACACCTTGACGTCGAGCTCTTCGAGCGGCGAGGGTGCACCGCGGCTGACGCCCTTGGTGGCCAGCAGCAGGTGCGGCAGGCCGCGCAGCGCAATTCCGAATGCATGCGTCCTGGTATCGGCCGTAGCCAGCGCCGCAAGAAGCTGCTCGGTGCCGGCGGCGCTGCGCTCGAACCGCTGCAGGCGGAAGTGCGTGGACAGAGCACGCCAGAACGCGTCCGGATCGGCGCCGCCCGAATCGACCAGCTCCCGGTGCGTCGGCAGGATCACCATGCCCGGGTCTTCGAACGTTGCCAGGAACGCGAGCACGTGCGCGGCCGGCGCTTCGTCGTCGCCGGGCGCATCGTCGCCGGCAGGCGGCTCCTGACCGCCGGTGATCTCATGGTAGTAGTTGAGCGCGGTCTCGTAGCGATGGTGTCCGTCGGCGATGAAGAGGGCCTGTCCCGACACCGCCGCACGAATGGCTTCGATGTTGCCGGCATCGCGAACCGCCCACAGGCGGTGGCGATTGCCCTGGTGCATGACGTCGATGTCGGGAGCGCTGTCCCAGCCGCCGTCGGGCTGAGGCACGAAGCCCGGCCGCGAGTACACGCAGAAGATCGGACTGAGGTTGGCCTTGACGCGCTTGGTCAGCTCGAGGCGGTCGCGCTTGTGGTGAGCGAAGGTGTTCTCGTGGCGCAACACCACGCCGGTCTTGTAAGGCTCGAGCGCCAGCGCCCCGAGCACGCCGATGCGGCGGCGCGGTCCGCCCGCCTCGAAATCCTGCACGTACAGATAGAAGGACGGCGCGTGGTCGCGCTGCAGGATGCCGCTGCCGCTCCACTGCCGGTACTGACGCGCAGCCTCGTCGTGTCCGTCCTTGTTCAGGATCAGGCGCGTGCAGTTGTAGGGGCTGGCATCGTAGAGAGCGTCGCGCTCGCTCGGACTGATCACGTCGTAGGGTGGTGCGACGACACGGTCGAGCGCGCCGATGCGCGAAGGCTCGTAACGCACGCCGCGAAAGGGACGGAATCTAGCCAAGGCAATCCTCCGAAAAGGGCACGACGGCGGCCAGGTCGGCCATATCGATCGCGCCGGCGCGGCGCAGATACGCACGCGAACCCAAAAACTCAACTACCGTCGAGACGCTGCTGTCGCGTCGCGCTCCCCCGTCCAGGAAGGCACCGATACCCTTTGGAAAAGACCGTCGCGCATCCTCGACGGTGCGCGCAGGCGCCTGGCCCGAAACGTTCGCCGATGTCGACGTCAGCGGCCCGCCGAAGCAGCGCACGAGCGAGGAAGCCATCGGATCGCTGCTGCAGCGCAGCCCCACACCTCCGCCGGGTCCTACCAGTGCCTCGGCCACGCTGGCGGCAGCAGGCAGCACGATGGTGAGCGGGCCGGGCCAGAATCGCCGTGCCAGCGCATGCGCACCGAACGGCACGGCCTCGGCCAGAAGGCTGGCTGCCGATGCCAGATCTTCGACGAGCAGCGAGATACCGCGTCCGCCTTCGCGGCCCTTCAACTCGAGCAGCCGCTCGATGGCACCAGCATCGGCGGCATCGGCACCGATGCCGTAGACGGTCTCGGTGGGATAGACGACCAGAGCGCCGCTTCGCAGCACACGAGCCGCATCCGCTGGCGAAGTGGTGACGAGGTCCAGCTAGCTTCCCTCGGGAAAGCGGCGGACCAGACCCTGCACCGCGTCCGCCATCTTCTTCTTACGCTCGGCAAGCGCGCGCGCCAGACGCGCATCGGACAGTGACAGGATCTGCGCCGCCAGAAGCGCGGCGTTGCGGGCGCCGGCGCTGCCGATGGCCAGTGTGCCCACCGGCACACCGGCAGGCATCTGCACCGTCGACAGCAGCGAGTCCATTCCGCGCAGCGATCCCGAATCCAGCGGCACTCCCAGCACCGGCAGCGTCGTGCAGCCCGCCACCGCGCCGGCAAGATGCGCGGCCAGTCCCGCTCCCACGATCAGTACCTGCAGGCCGCGCTCACGGGCGGTCGTGGCGTATTCGAACGTCTTCTGCGGCGATCGATGCGCGGACGTGACCACGACCTCGTGCGCGATGCCCAGCTCTTCGAGGATCTTGGCGCCTTCGCCCATCACTTCCAGATCGCTGGCGCTGCCCATCAGGATTCCGACCAGTGGCCTTGCCGCGCCACGTCTGGATGCCGGTTTGGCACCCGACGCCTTTGCCGCCGGCCCGCCCTTGCGCTTGCTCGTGCTCATGAAGCTCCCTTTTTCTCGCCGCGTTCCCGCTGCAGGGCGCGCCAGGCGATGTCGCGGCGATAATGCGCGCCCTTCCAGTGAATCTTGGATGCCGCCGCGTAGGCGCGCTCGGTCGCCTCGGCAGCGGTGGTTCCGACCGCGCATACTCCGAGCACGCGCCCACCGGCGGTGCTCCAGCGTCCCTGATTGTCGCATCGCGTGCCGCCGTGGAAGACCTGGACGCCCGGCATGCGGCGGGCTTCGTCGACGCCGTCGATCGCGTCACCGCTTCGGACCTTGCCCGGATAGCCTTCGGCCGCCATCACGATGCATGCCGACGTGCCCGGCTCCCACTGCGGCCGCACGTGCCCCAGACGCCCGTCGATGGCGGCGCCGGCCAGCTCGACCAGGCCCGAGCGCAGACGCATCATGATGGCCTGACACTCCGGGTCGCCGAAGCGCACGTTGTACTCGAGTACCTTGGGGCCGTCACCGGTCACCATGATCCCGGCGTACAGGACGCCGCGGTAATCGATCCCGGCGCGCCGCAGCGCTGCCACCGTCGGCTCGATGATGGTCGCCATGATGCGCTCGTGCATATCCGGCGTGACCACCGGCGCCGGCGAGTAGGCTCCCATGCCGCCGGTGTTGGGTCCCCGGTCGCCGTCGAGCACGGTCTTGTGATCCTGCGAGGTGACCAGCGGCAGCGCCGTGCGCCCGTCGGTGATGGCCATGAAGGAGGCTTCCTCCCCCTGCATGAATTCCTCGACGACGATGCGGCGCCCGGCCTCACCGAACGAGCCGGCAACGAGCATGTCGGCGATGGCAGCGTCGGCCTCTTCGGCACTGGCGCAGATCACCACGCCCTTGCCGGCGGCCAGACCGTCGGCCTTGACGACGACCGGAAAGCCGAGGTCGCGCGCAAAGCGCGAGGCCTCGCCGGCTTGTGACTCGCCGAACTCGCCGTAGGCGGCGGTGGGGATGCCGGCATCGATCAGCAGCCGCTTGGTGAATGCCTTGGATGCTTCGAGCTGGGCGCCTTCGCGGTCCGGTCCGAAAATGCGCAGTCCGCGCGCGCGAAACTGATCGACGATGCCGGCAGCCAGCGGCGCCTCCGGCCCCACGATGGTCAGCCCAATCGACTCTCGCGCGGCAAAATCAGCCAGACCCTGCAGGTCCATCGCCTCGATGGAAACGCGCTCGGCGACCTCGGTCATCGCTTCGGAGCCGGGTGCCACGTAGACGCGCGTTGCCGCGGGATCGTTCGCGAGCTTCCAAGCCAGGGCGTGCTCGCGCCCGCCGCTTCCCACAACCAGTACCTTCATGAAGCTCTCAGTGCCGGAAGTGGCGCACGCCCGTCAGCACCATGGCCATGTCGTGCTCGTCGGCAGCAGCGACGACTTCGGCGTCGCGCAGGCTGCCGCCGGGCTGGATGACGGCGCGTGCGCCGGCTGCCGCGCACACATCGAGACCGTCGCGAAATGGAAAGAACGCATCCGATGCCACCACGCACCCTTCCAGGGTCAGTCCGTGCTCGCGCGCACGTGCCACGGCAAGGCGCGCCGAGTCGACGCGGCTCATCTGTCCGGCGCCCACGCCGACCACGTGGTCTTCGTGCGCGAGCACGATGGTGTTGGACTTGGCGTGCTTGCAGACCTTCCAGGCGAAATCGAGAGCGCGCAGCTCCGCATCCGAAGGCGCGCGGCGTGTGGCCACCTTGCACTGCGCGGCGACCGACGGTTCGAGATCGCGGGTCTGCACCAGCAGCCCGCCCAGGACGCGCTTCATGTCGAGGGAGGACTGGCCGCCGGGCGTGCGTGCATCCACGGCCAGCAGTCGAACGCCCGCCAGCTTCTTGCTCGAGGCATAGAGCTCGAGGACCTCGGCGCTGAACGAGGGCGCCAGGATGATCTCGAGAAAAACGTCCTTCATCGCCTCGGCCGTGGCCAGGTCCACCGGGCGGTTGAAGCCGACGATACCGCCGAAGATCGAGACGGGATCACAGCGCCGCGCCTTCTCGAAGGCCTCGCGCGCACTGCCCGCCACCGCCACGCCGCACGGGTTGGTGTGCTTGATGGCGACACACACCGGCTCCTCGAACTCCATGACCAGCTGGAGCGCCGCGTCGGCATCGACGATGTTGTTGTAGGAGAGTTCTTTGCCCGCCAGTACGCGCGCCTCGGCCACCGAGGGGCCTTCGATGTACGGCGCGCGGTAGAACGCCGCGCGCTGATGCGGATTCTCCCCGTAGCGAAGACCTTGCACCAGGCGCCACTGGTGGTGCAGCGTCTCGCCGAACTCGGCCAGCTCGCCAGCGCCATCGGCGCGAGCCTGACGGCCGAGCCAGTCGGCGATCATGCCGTCGTAGGCAGCCGTGGCCGCGTACGCCTTGCGCGCCAGCCGCCTGCGCGTGGCGATGGAAACCTCACTGTCGCGCTGCAATTCCTCTATCACCGGCGCGTAGTCGGCAGGATCGACGAGGACGGCGACGTCGGCGTGATTCTTGGCTGCCGAACGCACCATCGAAGGTCCGCCGATGTCGATGTTCTCGATGGCCTCTTCGTAGCTGCAGCCGCGCGCCGTGACGGCGGCGAAGGGATAGAGGTTGACGCAGACCAGGTCGATGGCCTCGATGCCCTGCTCCTGCATCTGGCGAACGTGGGAGGGATCGTCGCGTCGGGCCAGGATGCCCCCGTGGATGCGTGGGTGGAGCGTCTTGACGCGGCCGTCCATGATCTCGGGCGAGCCGGTGTGCTCGCTGACGTCGACCACGCCGATGCCGGCCTGCCGGAGCGCGGCAGCGGTGCCTCCGGTCGACAGGATCTTGACGCCAAGCTCCGCGAGCGCGGCGGCGAAGTCGACGAGCCCCGTCTTGTCGCTGACGCTGAGCAGCGCCGTCTTGATCATCGAACTCCCCGTCTCACTGCGATCGTTCCTCGAACACCCGCTCGACCCGTTTCCCTACGCGCGCGACCAGCTCGTAGCCGATGGTTCCGGCGCGCTCGGCCATCTCCTCCACGCTCGGCGTGGTGCCCCACATCGTGACGCGATCGCCGACGGCGACCCCGTCGATGCCGCTGACGTCAATCATCGTATGGTCCATGCAGACCCTTCCAATGACGGGAGCCAGCCTGTCCGCCACGCCGACCATCCCGCGGTTGCTGAGATGGCGCGGGTAGCCGTCTGCGTAACCGCAGCGCACCGTCGCGACCCTGGTCGGCGCCGTGGTGCGGTAGGTGTGGCCGTAGCTGATGCCTTCGCCGGCATCGACGTCGGCGACCCGCACGATCGCCGCTTCCAGCGTCATCACCGGCGTCAGACTGGCGCGGTCGCGCAGGCCGGCATCGGGATAGATACCGTAGAGCATGATCCCGGGCCGTACCATGTCCAGGTGTGCTTCCTTTCGGGTCAGGATCGCAGCGCTGTTGGCCATGTGCCGCTGCAGCGCGAAACCCCTGGCGCGCAGGGCCTGATCGACTTCGAGCAGGCGCTCGAGCTGGCCGAACGTCACCTCGCCGGTGACCGACTCGGCCTGCGCGAAATGCGAGCACAACGCGACCGGCGCGGCGCCCGCAACGCGCGAGGCCGCTTCCACGAACGCGACGGCATCGGCCGGCGCCACGCCGAGCCGGTGCATGCCGGTATCGAGCTTGATGTGAATGGGAACGACCGTGCCCGCCGCACGGGCCGCGGCGCCCAGCGCCTCGACGACCGAGATCTCCTGCGTGGCCACCTCGGCGCCGGCAGCCACCGCGGCCGCGGCATCCTGCGCAAGGATGCCGCCGAAGATCACCACGCGCGCATCGGGCGCGATCGAATGGATGACAGGCGCAATTTGCGCGCCCTCGGCTATCGTGACCACGCCGAAGTTGCGGCAGCCCGCGGCCAGCAATGCCTCGGCGCATCCGACCGCGCCGTGTCCGTACGCGTCCGACTTGATCATGGCCAGAACGGGCACGGCGCAGCCGACCAGACGTCCGACCTCGCCGAAGTTGCGTGTCAGCGCGGCGGGATCGATGCGGGCGACAGGAAGACTGGAGAGCGCCGCTCGTGCGGCCATCGCGCGCTGATAGCAATGCAACGGAAGGTTGTAAAACCGCGATTGTCTCGCTAATCCGGCATCATGCGCGTTCAGATCAACGGCGAGGAGAGCGACGTCGACGCGGGTGCGACCATCGCCGATCTGGTTGCGCGTCTGGGCCTGGGCGGGCGACGCGTGGCCGTCGAGCTCAATCGCGACGTGGTTTCGGCCGATGCTTGGAGCACGACCTCCCTCCGCAGCGGCGACGTGCTCGAGATCGTCCACTTCGTGGGCGGAGGCTGACGTGGTCGCCGATACATTCGAGCTCGCCGGCGTCCAATACCGTTCCCGGCTGATCGTGGGCACCGGCAAGTACGCCGATTTCGAGCAGACGCGCCTGGCCGTGGAGGCCTCGGGCGCCGAGATCGTGACGGTGGCAGTGCGGCGGGTGAACATCACCGATGCCGGCAAGCCTAACCTGCTCGACCACCTGGACCTGAAGAAGTTGACCATCCTGCCCAACACGGCCGGCTGCTACACGGCCGAGGATGCCGTTCGCACCTGCCGGCTGGCACGCGAGGCGGGCGTTGGCAAGCTGGTCAAGCTCGAGGTGATCGGCGACGAGAAGACGCTCTTCCCTGACGTGCCGGCGACGCTGGAGGCGGCGCGCCAGCTGGTAGCCGACGGCTTCGACGTGCTCCCGTACGTCACCGACGACCCGGTGGCCTGTCGCAAGCTCGAGGACATGGGTTGCAAGGCCGTGATGCCGCTGGCCGCGCCCATCGGGTCGGGACTCGGCATCCGCAATCCGTACAACATTCGCATCATCGTCGAGCAGAGCAGCGTCCCGGTCATCGTCGATGCCGGCGTGGGAACGGCCTCCGATGCAGCGCTGGCGCTGGAGCTGGGCTGCGATGCCGTGCTCATGAACACGGCCATCGCCGGCGCCAAGGACCCTCTGCTGATGGCCATGGCAATGAAGCTCGGTGTGGAGGCTGGCCGCGCCGCATATCGGGCCGGTCGAATCGCCAAGCGCCTCCATGCCAGCGCCTCCTCTCCCATCACCGATCTGATCGGCTGAGCGCCGTGGCCGTGCGGCAGCCGCTGCCCCATCCGCCGCTGATGCTCATCACCGGCGACGTCGCCGGCGGCGCCGATCTGACCAAGCGATGCCTGCAGGCCATCGAGGGCGGCATCCGCTGGATCCAGATTCGCGCCGTCCAGGGCAGCGGCGATTCGCTGCCTGCACGGATCGTCTGCGAGACGGCGCAGCGGCTTCTTCAGAACCCGGAGGTGACGGTGGTGATCAACGACCGGCTCGATACGGCGCTGGCCGTCGGTTCGGGACTGCACCTTCGCGCCGATGGCATCGAGACGGCGCAGGTAAGGCGGCTGATCCCAAACGGGCGCCTGCTCGGACGCTCGGTGCACTCGTGGGAGGAGATCGACGCAATCGGACCGCTGCTCGACTACGTCCAGATCGGCCCGGTCTTCGACACGGCCAGCAAGCGTCGCTACGGCGCCCCCCTGGGTACGGGGCAGGTTACCGCAGCCGCACGAAAACTGGGCGAACATGCCGACCGCGCGGCGTTGGTGGCAGTCGGCGGCATCGATGAGCGGCACATCGAGAAACTTGCCGGATGTGGCGCCGACGGTGCGGCCGTCATCGGCGCCATCTGGAATGTCGCGGACGTCGCCGCCGCAGCCGCGACTTTGACGGATCGTGCAAAGCTGGCCTGGCCGGAATCCCGCCTCAGAGGCTCGAGCTGATATAGATCTTGACGCCGCGGCGCATCAGCTCGCCGAGGTGCGTCGAAAGCTGCTCTTCTGCAGCAGCCCGTTCGACGCCGTCCACGAAGATTCGGACGGCTCCGACGCCTGTGCTGGCCGATTCCTTGAGCATGTCCAGGGCGTAGCCATCGAAGGCGCCCGCGACGAAGATCGTACCTGATGCATCCGCTGCCGGCTCGAGCCGAGCGCGAAAGGAAGGGGTTGCCGACACATAGTTCATCATCGTCATCTCACTCTCGCCGCCCGTCCCCGCTGTGCATGCAGCAAGGGGCGGGCCAGGTTCCGTCACGGTGCCAACGCTGCGATGTCACGTGGTCCACGCGTGGTCGCCATCGCACTCGAGGCCCGAATGTGCACAACCAACCGTCAGCTGCTCATGAATTGAGCGTTCGTTTTCCGTCTCCGTCAGCCGGGGACCGGGCAGTGGCCTCCGGGTGCCGAGTCATGTAGCAAGGGCCCGTGCGAAGCGTGGCAGGTTTGGCGGCTTTGCAAGAAGACCTGCCGCTTCAACCGAGCTCCCGATTCGAGTTCACCATCGACGTGGCCAGTCTGGGGCTCGACCCTGACCTGGTCGAAGCCGTAGCCAGTCAGGGACCCCTGTGTTTCCTGGATTTCGAGGCTACTGGCCTGGATCCCGCCACCGACGAGCTCATTGAAGCAGGCGCGATCCTGATCGAACCGGGCCAGCGACACGCTCGGGTGTTCAACTCACTGGTGCATACGACGCACGACCTTACACCTTTCATCAAGAGGCTGACGGGAATTTCGCAAGAAGATGTCGCCGGGGCTCCGCCCTG
>DASPNH010000111.1:0-18095 GCA_035626675.1 Binatia bacterium | reverse complement strand
ACGCGATGACGGGCTGGCGCATCGGCTATACCGCCGCGCCCACGGCGGTGGTCAAGGCCATGACGACGCTGCAGAGCCAGTCCACGTCGAATCCGTCGTCGATCGCGCAGGCGGCGGCGGCCAGTGCGCTGTCGGGCTCGCAAAGCATGGTCGAGCCGATGGTGGCCGAGTTCCAGAAGCGGCGCGACTACATCTGCCAGCGCATCAACGCCATACCGGGCTTGTCGGTGCAGGTGCCCGGCGGCGCGTTCTACGTCTTCGTCAACTGCGCGGGCGTCTTTGCCAAGGCCGGCGTGGCCGACGGCGATGCGCTGGCGCTGAAGCTCCTCGAAGGCGCGCACGTCGGCGTGGTCGGCGGCAACGACTTCGGATCCAGCGACCACTTCCGCATCTCGTACGCGACCGCCATGCAGCAGATCCAGGCCGGCATGGACGCGATCGAGACGTACCTGCAGGGGCTGTGAGAAAAAGGAGTCAGGCACCTTTTCCGAAAAGGTGCCTGACCCCTTTTTCGTCGTCTCCAGGCCGCGGGCGTCTTCCGCTGCGGCGGAACTCGAAGTAGTCGGCGAGCACGCGCGGATGATCGAAGGCCAGAGGCGACGGCAGCGTCGCTTCGGTGAAAGTCCTTGCCGACGCCGCGTCGTCGCCGCCCACGGGCTCGCCCTGGCCGCGCGCGATGAAGACCGCCGTCACCGTATGATGGCGCGGATCGCGTGCGGGGTCCGAGTAAACGTACAGCAGCTCGAGCAGCTCGACCTCGAGCCCGGTCTCTTCGCGCGCCTCGCGCACGGCCGCCTCCTCGAGCGATTCGCCGTACTCGACGAAACCGCCGGGAATGGCCCATCCCTTGGGCTCGCCTCCGCGCTCGATCAGCACGATGCGCCCGCCTTCGAGCTCGATGATGGCGTCGGCCGCCAGAAACGGGCCTTCGTTGGTTCGCGCGCTCATGCCGACTCCATTCCTTTCCCGCCGGTATTGTGGCAGAGGAGCGTTCGATGAAACAGGTCGTGCTGCAGGAACCCGGACGATTGGAGGTCGTCGATGTCGACGATCCCGAGCCGGGCCCGCGCGACGTTGTGCTGCGCATCGGCGCCGCGCTCACCTGTGGCACGGACCTGAAAGCGTACCGCCGCGGTCATCCGAAGATGCCGCCGCCGACTCCGTTCGGACACGAATACGCGGGCGTCGTCGTCGCCAAGGGCAAGGACGTCGACCGTTTCGATGTCGGCGACGCATTGATGGCGGTCAACAGCGGACCGTGCGGAACCTGTTTCTTCTGCGCACGCGACCAGGAGAACCTGTGCGAGACGCTGATGGACGAGATGGTCCTGGGTGCCTACGCCGAGTACCTTCGCGTTCCCGACCGCGTGCTTCGCCGCAACGCCTTTCCCAAACCGGATGCGCTGACGTTCGCGCATGCCGCTCTTCTGGAGCCGCTCTCGTCGGTATGTTTCGGGCTGACCCACGTTGCCGCCGGCAAGATCCGCGACGACGCCACCGTGGTCCTGCTCGGCGCCGGCCCCATCGCGATGCTGTGGCTGCGCGCGCTGCAGGCTCACGGGGCCGCGCGCGTGATCGTTGCGGGCCGCCGCAGCGCTCGCCTGGCAACGGCCGGCGCGATGGGCGCTCTGGCGACGATCGCACAAGGAGAGGACGTCGCGGCGCGCATCGCCGACATGACCGGCGGGCGCGGCGCCGACGCCGTCATCGAGTGCACCGGCCTTCCCGAAATGTGGGAGCTGGCGCAGGCGCTGGCGCGGCGCGGCGGGACGGCGGTCCTGTTCGGCGGCTGCGCGCGCGGCACGCGCGCGAGCTTCGACACCTACCGCCTGCACTACGACGGCGTGCAGATCGCCAGCCCCTTCCACTTCCGGCCTCGCGACGTGGCCGAGGCCTATCGCCTGCTGTGCCTGCCGTCGCTGGACTGGTCGCCGCTGATCAGCGGCCAAGCGCGTCTGGACGACGTTCCCGAGCTGTTCACGCGGCTAGGCGACGGCGGCGAGATGAAGATCGCGATCCTTCCGCACGGAACGGTCCATTGAGGCCACGAGCATCGACATGAAAGTCGCCCGTCTCTACAGCGCCACCGACATCCGCATCGAGGAGATGGACACGCCCGAGCCCGGACCTGGCCAGGCGCTGGTGAAAACTCGCGCGTGCGGCATCTGCACCGGCGACATCATGGGCTGGTACCTCGCGCGCAAGGCGCCGCTGGTGTTCGGACACGAGCCGGCCGGCGACATCGCTGCGCTCGGCAGCGGCGTCGAAGGCTACCGCGAGGGCGACCGCGTCTTCGTGCATCACCATGCGCCCTGCGGCCTGTGCAAGCACTGCCGGCGCGGCCATTACGTGCACTGCAAGACCTGGCGCAAGACCAACCTGTATCCGGGCGGCATGGCCGAATACTTCCTGGTCGGCGCGGAGAACCTGGCCGCCGACACCCTGCGGCTGCCCGAGACGATGAGCTACGCGGCCGCGAGCCTGATCGAGCCCGCGGCGTGCGCGGTCAAGTCGCTCGCGCGCGCCGACCTGCGCCCCGGTGAAACGGTGCTGATCGTCGGGCTCGGCATCATGGGCCAGCTTCACGTGGTGCTCGCGCGCAAGATGGGCGTGCGGGTGGTGGCGGCGGACCTCGTCGACTTCCGCCTGGAGAAGGCGATGGCGCTGGGCGCCGATGCGGTCATCGACGTGCGCAAGTCCTCGCTGGCCGACGGTATCCGCGAGGTCAACGGCGGCGACAAGGCCGATGCCGTGATCGTGGGGCCAGGGTCCATCGAAGCCATCGAGTCGGGAATCGCGGCGGCCGGGCCGGGAGGACGCGTCGTGCTCTTCACGAGCTCCAAGCCGGGTGACGTGCTGCCGCTGCGTCCCTCCGAGCTGTACTTCGACGAGATCTCGCTGGTGCCGAGCTATTCGTGCGGGCCTGACGATACGCGCCGTGCGTTCGAGGCGATCGCCGAGGGCATCATTCGGGAACAGGACCTGATCACGCACCGCTTCGGCCTCGAGCACATCAACGAAGCGTTCGCGGCCGCGGCCAGGGTCGACGAGGCGCTCAAGACCATCGTCGAGTTCTGAAAGCCGGAAAGGTGTCGGGTACGGAGGGAGCGGAAAAGGGGTCAGGTACGGAAAACCGTGTTTTCAGTACCTGACCCCTTTCGGTCACTTGCGCATGCTTTTGTGGAAGAGGGCTTCCTGCTTTTCGGAGGCTACGCCTGCGCGATCGGCGGCTGCCTCGGCGCGGTTGGCGGCGGCTTCGGCGCGATTGGCAGCTTCCTCGATGCGGGCGAGGTCATCGGAACTCACTGCATCGTTCTTCTTCGATGCCATGCATCCGGCGGCCACGACTGCGATGGCAAGCGCTGCAAAGGCTGGTTTCCAGTTCATCTCTCCGGTCTCCTTCGGTGTTGTGTGTTTCGCCGAGGCCGACGTCGCCGTCTCCACGCTCGAGCATCCATCCCACACGGACCCCGAGGCTCAGGATGACTCCCCACGAGACGCCCCCGAAAATAAGCCCGGCTATCCTCATTTGACAAACCGGGATGCGTACCGGTCCCGGCGGCCATCGGCAGCGGGCATCCACGTGCTCGGCAGGCTGCCGCGCCATCCGCTGTAAGCGACGTGCACCGCGAGCATGCGGACGAAGAGGGCCCCGGAGCCGCCCGGGAACGGGCGTCGATCATTCGGTCAACTGGCCTGGATCATCTTGGAAGAGGTGATGCCGCGTCGCTATCATCCCGGCGATGGCAACCGACCCACCGGTGACGGGCCTGCGCGCGAGCGCCAGAGCGATGCTGCACCGGTGGTGGCCCGAGCTGCTCGCGGTTCTGGCCGCGGCGGCGGTCTACGCTCCCGCCATCGGATTCTCGTTCGTTTTCGACGATCACGCCCTGATCGGCGCCGACGGCTGGCCGGCCTGGCTCGGAGGCGATGTTCCCTATCGTCCCGTGCGCTGGGCCAGCTATCGGATCGATGGGCTGCTCGGCGGCTCGCCTGCCGTCTACCATGCCCACAACATCGCATGGCACGCGCTGGTCGGCGCTCTGACCGCCAGCGTTGCGCGACGTCTCGGCGCCAGCGCCTTCGCGGCGGCGTTGGGCAGCCTGTTGCTGATCGCGCATCCCCTGGCCGTCGAGGCCGTGGCCTACGTGGCGGGCAGGCGAGACGTCGTCGCGGTGGCGATGGCGATGATCTCGCTGCTCGCCTGGATGCATGGACGGCCCATCGCCGCAGCGATGGCGATGACCGTGGCTGCCGGCGCCAAGGAAAGCGCGCTCGCTTTCCTGCCCGTGCTCGCGGCAGCCTCGGCGTGTGCGCTGGCACCGGGCGGGGTGCGTGCGGCCGCGACCGTGAGTGCGGCCGCAACGCTCGGCGTGTCTCTCGTTGCGGCGTACGGAGTGGTCGGCCCGTTCGCGCCCGAGCCGACCTTTGCGGCGATCGCCGCCGTCGGCCGCACCCTCGTGCATTACGTCGCGAACCTGGTCTGGCCCGTCGCCTTGTCTCCGGAGTATCCTGCGCTTCGCTCCTTCATGATCGCGCAGACCAGCGCGGCGTCGCTGGTCTCGTCCGTGGCGGCCGCGGTTGCGCTGACGGCGGCGGCGGCCCTCGCATGTCGCGCCTGCGTGCAGGCGACGCGCGATCGCAGCAGCCGCGCCGCGGCCTTCTGCGCCGCATGGGTCGTGACGATGCTGGCGGCGCTGGCGATCTGGGGAAGCCTGCACGAGCCCGGCGCCGATCGTCACGCGTATCTGGCCCTGCCCGCGCTTGCGGTGTCGGCAGCAGTGTTCCTTACTCGCGCCACCAGCCGCCTCGCATACCGTGCCGGCATCATGCCGCTTCCTGCGGCCGCTGCGACGGCGATCGCGTGTGTGCTGATTCCGGTGCTGACCGCCGCCACGCGAACCGCCATGCTGCCATGGAAGGACGATCGTGCGCTGTGGAGGCATGCGGTGACGGTCGCGCCTTCCTCGCCGCGCGCACGCCACAACCTTGCCGCGCTGCTGGCCGACCAGGGCGAGTATGCTCTGGCGCAGCGCCAGCTGGCTTACGCGCTGCGTGCCGATCCGCGCTACGTTCCGGCCCATCTCGGCAAGGCAGCCATCCGCTGCGCACGCGGCCGGCCGGCCGCGGCGCGCATCGACTTGCTGCGCGCGCTCGAGCTGGGAGCGCCTGCGGCTGACGTCGGCGCCATCGCGGGCAGATGCTCGCTCGTCGAGTTTGCCGGCCTGGCTTCCGCGAACGCCGAGTGAAGGTTCACCGTACATGATCGCCGGGCTCTCGGTGCTTGCCTGCACGCTGCTGGTGGCGTCGTGGCATGGCTACGGGGGCGTCAATTTCGCGGGCCTGATCCTGACCGGTGCGGCTGCAGCGGCCGCGCCGGTCTTCGTGATATGGGCGCTCGAGCGCACCATCGTTCGCGCCGTCTCTGCCGCGCGTCCTTGGGCCGAAGCTCTCGGCACCCTCGCCCAATCATCCTTTCTGCTGGCTGCTTTCGGGTGGCGCTGGCTCGAGCCGCACGCGGTGCTGACGGCGTGGACCGGCGGAACCCTGCACAGCCGCTGGTACCTGGCAGCCGCCGGAGCACTCGTCGGCGCCGCGGTTCACGCAGCGACGCGTCGCATGCCTGCAGCGCGCGCGATCGTTCTCGCGATGATGGCCGCGTTCCTGATCGCCGGTGGTGATGCCTACCGCGCGGCCGATCATGTCGCCGCCGGCGAGCGCGCAACCGCTGCCGGCGTCATTGCCGCGGCCGCGATGGCGGCGACGCTGGCACTTTGGGCGGCGACGCGGCTGCATCGCAGTGCAGGCGTCACCTTCTTTGCATTGGCTGCCGCCGCCGGATGCGCCGCCGTCGTTCTTCCGCGGCCGGTCGCGTCCTCGCGCGCTGCCTCCGAATCGGTGTTCCTGGTCGTGGTCGACACACTTCGCGCGGATGCCGCCGGCGTGCAGGGGCCGTCATGGATGCCGCAGCTCGCTCGCATCGCGCGCGAAGGTACGCGCTTCGGCCAGGCTATCTCGCCGGCGCCGTGGACGCTGCCGGCCACTCTGAGCCTGCTCAGCGGATGGAATCCGCACCGTCACCTGGCGGGCGTCAGCGTCTCTCCATGGGAAGTCCTGCCGGGCGACGCGCAAGCATCGTTTCTCGGACCGGCGCTGCGCGACGCGGGCTACGTCGTTGCAGCGTTCGTCAACAACCCGTACCTGCGGCCGCATTACGGCTTCGGCAGCGGGCACCTGGTGTTCCGCGCCTATCACGGCCGCGCCGAGGATGGAGCGGCGCTGGCGCTGGATTGGCAGCATCGCATCGGCAGCCGGCGTTTCTTCACGATGCTGCACATCATGGATCCGCACTGGCCATTCGAAGCGCCTGCCGGTGCCGGCGCCGCGCGCGAGCCGTGCCAGCAGTGCGACTCGCTGTCGCAGCTGCAGTACACCGACAGCGCCGAGCCGGTGCGCCAGGAAGTGCGCCGGCGCTATCGCGCGGAGGTCGAATACACCGACGCGCGCCTCGGTGAGCTCTACGACGCGCTGACCAGCGCCGGGCACCTGGAGGACGCGTGGTTCATCGTGACCTCCGATCACGGCGAGGAGCTGTGGGATCACGGCGGCTTCCTGCACGGGCACACGCTCTACGACGAGCTGCTGCGCGTTCCGCTCGTGATCGTGCCGCCCCGGTCGCGTCAGGGAGTGCAACGCGGAAACCTGATCGGCTGGCAGGTGCGGCTCGAAGACGTCGCGGCGACGATGCTCGAGGTATGCGGCCTGGATCCGTTGCTCGCCCGCGACGGCCGCTCGCTGCTTCCGATGCTGCAGACGCCGCGGGCTCGACCGGCCGCGCCGCACATGCAGATCAGCGGATTCGTCAAATCTCCGGTCGACATGCGCTACGCCGTGCGAGGCTGGCTCTACAAGGCCATCGTGACGCCGGAGAACCCGTTCGCCACCGAGGTCTTCCAGCTCTTCACCGACGCGCGCGAGACGCAAAACCTGCTCTCGCCGCAGGCCGATGCGCTGGCCAGGCTGGTGGCCGCCAACTCGATGCAGCAACTCGTCGATGCCGCACGGCGAACCGGCCTGCAGCTCGAGCGCAAGCCGGCGGTGCAAGCCGGCTCGATGCCCGACGCCGACCTGCGACGTCAGCTCGAAAGCCTCGGCTATGCGGATTGAAGGAAACAGGGGCAGGCACCTTTTCGGCTGCGAACCTGGCTGAGCACGTGGGCGGCGAGCGTCCGAGTCGCCAACATCGCCGAGTATGTCTGGCGGCAGCGTCGCGATGGTGACGGCGCTGAGCACGTCCGGCGCGAATGCCGAGTCGCGACGGGAGTGTTCCCTGTCGAGCTGTACCTCGGCTTGGCCTGAGCTTACCGGATCTTCTCGCCCTTGCCGTCGAAGCTTCGCTCGAGCCGGTAGACCGCGATGGGTGCCAGATAGCGCTCGGTCTTGGCCGGTAAACGATCGTGGGTGGTCTCGAGAAGCGGCAGGTGCAGGCGTGCGCGCCCGACGAGCGAGCCGCGGACGAAGGGGATCGGACGCGGCGGCTCGATGCCGCCGGTGACGAAGTAGACGGGCTTGCCCGTCTCCTGCACGAGCGCAGAAAGCTCGTTGCGGCCTTCCTTGATGGTGTCCGGGTACACCGAGACGTTGTTGCGCCCGTAGAGCATCCATAGCGCCGGGGCGATCATGTGCGATCCGAGCGTGCGGTTGATGGCGATGATCCCGTCTTGCGGGATCACCTTGGCGATCTCTTCGAGCTGCTCGGGCGCGCCCTCGAAGAGCCGCTGGCCCCACACCGGACGTCCGCTCATCGCGACACCGACCAGGACGGCAACGGCGGCCACTGCGCCCAAGGCGCGATTTCGCGTCCACGTATGCGCTGCCGCAACGACCGTCATCAGCAGCAGACCCGGCAGCAGCACGGGGACGAAACGGCGCGCACCCCACGGCAGCGTCGGATGCACGTGCGGGTTGTAGAAGAGCACCAGCGACGTCGCCGCAACAAGCGCAAGGAAGAGCGCGGCACCCGGCATCCGCGACCGCTCGCGCCAGATCACCAGCGCTCCGCCCACCGCCACGGCCATGCCGGCCCAGCCGATGTAGCAAGAGAGCCATACAGGCGTTCGTGTGGGCAGGAAGCTCGACGCCATCGCGTGCGCGACGAGGAAGCCTGCGACGATCCCGAAGCGGATCGTGCGCGTCATGCCCAGTCGCCAGATCGAAGCGGCCAGCGCTGCGGCTGCCGCAAGCAGGGAAAGCACGGTCAGCCAAGCGTGGTGAACGAATGCGTAGAGAAGAAAGACGCGCGCGTTGACCGAGCTGTCCGAAAGCGGATCGGCGTATGAGCCGGGAATGATCGCCACCTCCGCGACGGCCAGCACGCCCCACGCCAGCAGGATCGCGAAGAACGAACCCGGCAGCGGCGCCGACGTCGACTCGCCGCCCGCGTCGTCCGCGCGAAAGCTCGGCAGCAGCACGAGCGCGCCGACCAGGAAGATCGCGAAGTCGATGCGGACCAGGAGCGCCGCGCCGAATGCCGCAGCGGCCAGCGCGGCGTCGGCGCTGCCGCGCTTGTGATCGAAGGCAGCGGCAGCGGTAAGGCCTGCCCACGTGAAGTACCAGACCAGCGGCTCCGACATCGAAAGGTGCGCCGCATACCAGGCCGCGCCGTTGCCGGCCACGAGCACGGTCGCGAGCATTGCCCACGGCAGCGCCAGCCATCGGCGAGCCAGCACGAACGTCGTCCACACGGCCAGCGCCGCAAAGAACGTCGCATAGGCCGGCGCGGCTCGCGCGCCGGCGATCTCGGTGGCCAGCGCGGCCCAGATCGACGGCACCGGAAAGAACGCGGGCCAGGCGCGAGTGTCTTCGCGCGTTCGGATCAGCAGCGCGCCCGGCGTGCGGCGGTAGGGCGGACCGCCGCCGCCGATCACCTGCGACATCGAATCGAAGAGGCTGGTGCGCGTGACGGGCTGCAGCGTCGGACCAAGATCGTCCTCGACGGCCAGACGGCCGGTGCGTGCCAGGTACACGCCCGTGTCGAGGTAGGCGCTGGCGTCGCCCGATGCGAGGAAGGCCGGGTACGGTGGCCAGTACGCGATCAAGGCTGCGACGAACACGAGAGGACCGATGCGATCGTGCCACACCGGGATCTCGTCGCCGCGGCCGCGCACCAGGAGTTGGTAGAGGAAGCCGGCGAAGGTGAGCAGCCCGTTGGCCAGCACCACCGATGCCAGCGAGAACGATTCCAGCGCGGTCAAAGCGGCGGCGACGGCCGTGGTGCCGATGACGCTGACGAGCACCTGCGCCCAAAGACGCGGGACCGAGGAGAGGCGGCCGCGCCACCAGGCCTGTCCCGGCGCCAGCGTGCACAGATAGAGCGCAAGCAGGCTGCGCGCCAGAAAAGGAATCAGCTCCTGCGACACCGCACCGGCTTTAGATGGAGGAGCGCACAAAAAAAACGGGGAGATGCAGATGTCTGCACCTCCCCGTTGCTGTCGCCACCGTAGTCCGCCGAATGGTTATTCGGGTTGAGGCAGGTCGCTCTTGGCAGCCGAGCCGCCGCCCGGCACCGCGAAGGCACGGCCGGCCGGATCCTTGATCGTGACATCCACGATCTGGATCTGGGTGCAGGTCGGCAGGGCGGCCGACTGCGGGCTGACGATGTCGGCCAGGACGCGGGCGCTGTTGTCGTCCAGCGAGAGCTGGCCGTTAGCCGGATCGTCGAACTGGAACGTCACCGGGAAGTCGATGACGGTCACGTCGCCCGACCCATCCTCCTCGCAGGCGCCGCCGCCGGTGGTGCAGGCCTCTGGATCGTCGGAGCAGTCCTCGCCGTCCTCGCTGCCGCCGCTGCAGGTGGCTTTGCCGTTGCCGTCGTTCAGCGAGGCGCGGCTCAAGGTCGACAGCGACCAGCCGGGATCATCGCCAGCGTTGATCGGCGTCTTGCCGTCGCTCTGCATGATGCCCTTGCACTTGCCCTTGACGTACACGACGTGACAGGGGCCCGGGGGCAGGTTCAGAGGAATGTCGGAATCATCGGTAAGGGCACCGCAGTCGGGCACGATCTTGCTGGTCGTCGAAACGCTGCAGCCGCCCTTGCCCGAAGGATCGAACAGGTAGTCGCTGCCGACGCCGGTGCCGGCCTCGTCCTTCTTCGCCGTTACGGGCGAGCAGGCGGGCGTGCCGCCGCTGGTCGGATCGTTGACCGAGGGGTGCTCGGTCGACGGGCAGGCCGCGTAGGCCCGGATCATCGAGCTCTTCATGCCTTTGGCCTTGGCAACGACATTGAAATCGCACTGCGCGCTGGCCGAGCCGGCAAAGGCGACCACGGCAAAGGACGCGGCGGTGATGACGAGCTTCTTCATTCGGTATTCCCCCACGAGACGTGCAATCCGAAAAGTGCTTCTACTCTAGGCAAAAAAAACGGGGCGGTGCATTGCTGCACCGCCCCGTCGCTTTCAGCGGATGATCCGCCGAGTTCTTACTAGTTCGAAGGCAGGTCGCCCTTGGCAGCCGAGCCGCCGCCGAGCACCGCGAACGCGCGGCCAGCCGGATCCTTCAGCGTGATGTCGACAACCTGGATCTGCGTGCAGGTCGGCAGAGCCGCGGCCTGCGGGCTGACGATGTCGGCCAGAACGCGGGCGCTGTTGTCGTCCAGCGAGAGCTGGCCGTTGCTCGGATCGTCGAACTGGAACGTCACCGGGAAGTCGATGACGGTCACGTCGCCGGACCCATCTTCCTCGCAGGCGCCGCCGCCGGTGGTGCAAGCGGTCGCGTCGTCGGAGCAGTCCTCGCCGTCCTCGGTGCCGCCGCTGCAGGTGGCCTTGCCGTTGCCGTCGTTCAGCGAGGCGCGGCTCAGGGTCGCCAGCGACCAGCCGGGATCATCGCCAGCGTTGATCGGCGTCTTGCCGTCGCTCTGCATGATGCCCTTGCACTTGCCCTTGACGTACACGACGTGGCAGGGGCCCGGAGGCAGGTTCAGAGGAATGTCGGAATCGTCGGTCAGCGCGCCGCAATCGGGAACGATCTTGCCCGAGGTCGAAACGCTGCAGCCGCCCTTGCCCGAAGGATCGAACAGGTAGTCGCTGCCGACGCCCGTGCCGCCCTCGTCCTTCTTCGCCGTTACGGGCGAGCAGGCAGGCGTGCCACCGCTGGTCGGGTCGTTGACCGAGGGGTGCTCAGTCGACGGGCAGGCCGCGTAGGCGCGGATCATCGAGCTCTTCAGACCCTTGGCCTTCGCAACCACGTTGAAATCACACTGCGCGCTAGCCGAGCCCGCGAAGGCTACGACTGCAACGGCAGCGATAGGCATGATAAACTTCTTCATTCGGTTCTCTCCTCCCACAAAAGTACTGTCGACAGTTTGGGTTCTTCGCTACGACCCTTTGCGGATGATCCCTCCCGCAAGGGTTTTTTCGTTGTTTCTACCAGGGGAGCGATCTCCTCCCCGACTCTCCAAAAGATGCTCTGGCTGTTACGATTGCCGGCCTCCCCTGGCAGGTCGGGGGCAGTTATAAAGGCCGTGTCGCGTTATTGTCAAGGACGGAAGACCGGGTTTCGGGGCAAGTTCGACGCGACAATTTTCGACTTCTGATCTGCCTCGTTCCGTCTCGCATCGAGACAGTTCCGGGCGTCATCCCCGAGTGCCGACCGAGCAGTTTCTCCCGTGAATCCGCTGCTCCCTGCAGCGCCACCGCGACCGCCGGCACGTCCAACGCCGTGCACACCGGCGCAGTTCCTGACATAAGGCTGCAAGTGAAGGTTGTCATCCAGATCCCCTGCTTCAACGAAGAGGCTCTGCTGCCGGAAACGATGGCAGACCTCCCGCGCACGCTCGATGGAGTCGACGAAATCGAGATCGTCGTCATCGACGACGGCAGCACGGACGGAACCTCCGAGGTCGCCCGCCGATGCGGGGCCGACCACGTCATTCGCGTTCCCGTCAATCAGGGGCTCGCTCGTGCGTTCTCTTCCGGCCTCGACTTCGCCCTGAAGCTTGGCGCGGACATCATTGTCAATACAGATGCCGACCACCAGTATCGGGGCGACCAGATCCAGCGCCTCATCGACCCCATCCTCCATCACGAGGCCGACATCGTCGTCGGCAATCGTCGGCCTGGTCGGGTCAAGCATTTCTCACCATTCAAGCGACTGCTGCAGGTGATCGGATCCTGGGTGGTCAGCCGCCTTTCGGGGATCCGGATCCCCGACGCAACTAGCGGATTTCGTGCGCTTTCCAGCGAGGCAGCCCTGCGCCTGAACGTCGTCTCCGACTTCACCTACACGCTCGAGACCGTCATCCAGGCCGGCAAGAAGCAGCTCTTCGTCGCGCACGTCGAGATCGACAGCGCTCCGCAACGTCGGCCCTCGCGACTGTTCCCCGGAATCCCCAGCTACGTCCTGCGCAGCATCTCGACGCTGGTACGCATCTACTCGCTGTACGAGCCGATGCGCGTCTTCTCGATCATCGGGATCATTCTGCTGACCGGCGGAACGGCAATCGGCCTGCGTTTCGTCTGGTACTACTTCACCGAGGGCGGCGGCGGCCATGTCCAGAGCCTGGTCCTGGCAGCGGTCCTGCTGCTGGCGGGCTTCCAGACCGTGCTCATCGGCCTGATGGCGGACCTGATCGGGGCGAGCCGGCGAATCCTCGAGGACTCGCTCCTGCGCATCCGGCGGCTCGAGCTGCGCGATCATCCTCGGCCCGAGAGGATCGCTGCCGTCGACCAGCCGCCGCCGCGTCCCGACGAGATGACGACCACTGGCCAGGCG
Organism: Binatia bacterium; assembly: GCA_035626675.1. Taxonomy (GTDB): domain Bacteria; phylum Desulfobacterota; class Binatia; order UBA1149; family CAITLU01; genus DASPNH01. The sequence goes on along the minus strand of DASPNH010000111.1, from coordinate 5,327 downwards.
CCGCAGCGGGTCAGCGGCTCGGGCGCAAGACGCTGATCTGATGCGGGCCGCCTTCTTCGGCACCTACAATCGGGGACACAGCGCCAACCGCATCTACGCGGATGCCGCCACGGCGGCCGGCTACTCGCTGGTCGCGATCCACGAGCCTTTGTGGGAGCGCACCCGGGACAAGGATGCCTCCTACTTCTCTCCAGGCGCCCTCGTCCGGCACGGCGTCGCATGGCTCGCCGCGGCCTGGCGACTTGCCGGCGTGTGGCGGCGAAGCGGCGGCGCCCCGGTGGCCCTGATCGGGTTCAACGGCCAGCTCGACGTGCTGCTGTTGCGGCTGATCGCGTGGCGCTCGCGTCCGCGCATCGTCTTCGCGCCGCTGGTCACGCTGACCGAGACGCTGGTCGAGGACCGTCGCGTCTACGATCACGGATCTTTCGCGCACCGCGCACTGCGCTGGCTCGACCGTCTGTGCTGCCGCGCCGCCGACGTCGTGGTCACCGATACCGACGAGCATCGCCGCTACTTCGTCGAGGAGATCGGCGTCGAGCCGTCGCGGATGCTGGTGTGTCACCTGGGCGCGGATCTGCAGGCATTCGATCGTGTGCCTGTTGCTTCGCCGGCGAGGCGCGCGGAGATCGAGGTCCTCTACTTCGGGCAGTACCTGCCGCTGCACGGGCTCGACGTCATCGTGGACGCGGTGGGACGGCTGGCCGATCGCAAGGACATCCTCTTTACGTTCATCGGGACGGGCGAGGAGCGGTTCCGCGTCGAGCCTGCCCTGCGTGCGACCAGGGCGCGCTTGCAGCTCATCGATTGGGTCGACTACGACGACCTGGCCTCGCGCATCGCGCGAGCCGACATCGTCCTTGGAATCTTCGGCGCGTCGCGCAAGGCGCACATGGTCATTCCCAACAAGGTCTACGAAGCGGCGCTGGTCGGATGCGCCATCGTCACCGCCGACACACCCGCCATTGCCGAGGTGTTCGAGCACGAGCGCGACCTTCTGACCTGCAATGCCGACGGCCGCTCGCTTGCCGCCGCCATCGCGCGCCTTGCCGGCGACCGCGAGCTGCGAGCGCGTCTGGGCTCGCAGGCGCGCGAGCTGATGACGACCCGCTTCGGCCGCGAGGCGCTCGGACGCTGCTGGAGCGTGGCGCTGGCCGGCCCCTCGGCGCTGCGCCGCGATCGCCCGCGCATCGGCGTGGCGGTGCTCTGTTTCAACGACGCGCGCCGCACGCTCGACTGCCTGCATTCGCTGGCGGGCGACGGCTACGACAACGCGCACGTGCTGGTCGTCGACAACGGTTCGAGCGAGCGCGAACGCTTCGAACTGCACGAAGGCATGCGCGGCAGGCTCGATGCCGAGCTCGTCCTGCTCGAGCGCAACCTCGGCTACGCCGGCGGCAACAACGTCGCGTTCGAGCGCCTGTTCGCGGCAGGCTGTGAAGCGGTGCTGGTGCTCAACAGCGATACGCGCATCGCGCCCGGTACTCTTGCGGCGATGGCTTCGGCGCTGCGCGAGCACGGCCGCGCCGGACCGCTCGGCCCGGCCATCACCCGCGATCGCCCCGGTGGGCGCATCGAATCGGTGGGCGAGCGCTACTGGCCCGTGCTGCTGTGGGCGCCGCGCTCGCTGCTGCGGCCGCGCTCGCGCGGGCATCGGCCGCATCGGGTCGGCGGCATCACCGGCTGCGCGCTGCTGGTGCCGCGCGCGATGTACGAGCGCGTCGGCGGCTTCGACGAGACCCTCTTTGCCTACTACGAGGAGGTCGACCTGTGTCTGCGCGCTCGCGACGCAGGCTTCGCGCCGACGCTGGTGCCGATGGCCGAGGTCGGCCACCAAGGGCGGCGCGGCTTTGCCGGCGGCATGACGCCGCTGGCCGCGTACCTGAAGGCGCGCAATCTATGGAGCGTCGCGGCGCGCCGCCTCGGCCCCGGTCCTCGCGCTGCGTTCGCGGCGGGCTACGGCGCCCTCCTTGCCGCCAGCGCCGCGGCGTACGTGTTGCGCGGACGCAGCGACATCGCCTCGGCTCTGATCGAGGGAGCGCGCGCAGCCTCGCGCGGCGAGATCGGACAGCCTCCCGACCGGCTGTTCGCCGCGTCGGGCTACCCGGTATCGGGCAGCGACGGCGGCGGCATGGAGAGCGCAGCGTGACGACGGGCGCGGGGATGGCGGCGTGAAGGTCGCCGTCGGAGCCGTTGCCGGCACTCTTGGCGGGCCGGCCACGTATGCCGTCGAGCTGGTGCGCGCACTCGTGGACGAATGTCCCGACGACGAGATCGTCGTCCTGACCGACCGCCCTGAGGCCTTCGATGCCTTCGCCGACGTCCGGCCGCTGCCGCTGCGCTCGCCGTGGGAGCAGCCGCTGTGGGATCACGTGCGCGTGCCTGCCGCACTGGCCAGGGAGCACTTCGATCTGTACCACGGCACCAAGGGCGTGCTGCCACGGCGCGCGAAGGTTCCTGCCGTCGTCACCGTGCACGACCTTGCCAGCTACGTGATGCCGGCCAGCTTCGGCTGGCCGCAGCGTTTTCATCTGGCATGGGAGACGCCGAGGGCGCTGCGCCGAGGGCGCATCGTCGTGGCGCCCTCGCGCAGCACCGCCGCCGACATCGCGCGCCTCTTTCCCGAGGCCGCCGCCAAGGTGCGAGTGATCGCCGAAGCGCCTTCGCCGCGAATCCATCCGGCCAGCCCCGGCGACGTCGCGCTGTGGCGAGGACGACGCGGCATCGAGCGTCCGGCATGCGGCTATCTCGGCACCGTCCAGCCGCGCAAGAACCTGGAGCTGCTGGTGCGCGCCTTCCTGAAAGCTGCCGGCTCGCGCGACTGGCGCCTGGTCATCGCCGGCCGCATGCGTCCCGGCTACCAGCCGGGCTTCCTTACCGGCGGCGATCCGCGCGTCGTCTACCTCGGCCCTCTCGAGGACGAGGAGCTGTCGGATTTCTTCGGCTCGCTGCGCTGCATGATCTCGCCCTCGGCCTACGAGGGTTTCGGGCTGACGGTTCTGGAAGCCATGGCCGCGGGCTGTCCGGTCGTCACGATGCGCAACAGCTCGCTGCCCGAAGTGGTCGGCGACGCGGGTGTGCTGCTGGACAGCGCCGACGTCGATCTGCTGGCTTCGCACATCGAGCGCCTGATGACCGACGACCGCGCCGTCGCCGATCTTTCGCGCCGCGGCCGCGCCCACGCCGTACGCTTCTCGTGGAAGGACACGGCGCGCCGCACGCGTGCCGTCTACGAGGAGGCGCTGTCGCCGCTCCCGGGACAGAAGACGTGAGCGCCGCGCCGCGCGTCACCGCCGTGGTGCTGAACTGGAACGGCACCGAGGACACGGTCGCATGCGTGCGCAGCCTGCTGGCTCTGGAGCGCGACGGCGCCGAGCTGGACATCCTGGTGGTGGACAACGGCTCGCACCAGAGCCCGGCCTCGGCGCTTCGCGAGGCCGCGCCGGGGGTTCCCATCCTGTTTACGGGCGCCAATCGCGGCTATGCCGGTGGCAACAACGCGGGCATCCGCTACGCCGCGGCGCGCGGCGCGGACTTCGTCTGGATCCTCAACAACGACGCCGTGGTCGAGACCGGTGCGCTGGCGCCTCTGCTGCAAAGCGCGCAGCGCAACCAGCGAGCCGGCGTCTTCGGCAGCAAGATCCTGCGCGCCGACGACACCGCACGGCTTTGGGTTGCGTGGGGCCGCGTCACCTGGCGCCAGAGCCTCGTCGCGCTCGAAGGCGAGGATGCCGCCGACGGTCCGCGCTACGACGGCGAGCACGACGTCGAGTGGATTCCGGGATGTGCGCTGCTCTTTCGCACCAGCGCGCTGGCAGAGGTCGGCGGCTTCGACGAGCGCTTCTTCGCCTATCACGAGGACGTGGACTGGGCCGCGCGGGCGGCTCGCGCCGGCTGGGCCTCGCGCTACGTGGGCAGCTCGCGCGTCGTGCATCGCGTGCACGGCAGCTCGGGCGGAGCTTCCCACTACGGCGGCTTTCGCAAATACCTGTCGGCGCGCAACAGCGTGCTCTATGCCCGCAAGCACGGCCGGCCCCTGCAGATGGCGTGGATGGCCGCCTGCATCGCGGCGACCTTCCCTTTCCAGCTCCTGCGGCGCAGCATTCGCGGCGAGGGCGCCGGCGTGCTCATCAAGGCGCGAGGGTGGGCCGATGCGCTTCGAGGCCGCCCGCTTCCGCTGAAGGACCTCGGCCTTCGATGAGCCGCCGGGCAATGGCTCGAGTAGCGGTTTCCGTGTAGCCTCACCCTTCCTCGCATGCGCAAGATCGTCGTCATTCCCACCTACAACGAGAAGGAGAACCTCGCGCTCATCGTCGAGGCCGTGCTGGCCGTCGATCCCGAGAACGAGGTGCTGGTGGCCGACGACAACTCACCCGACGGAACCGGCAGGATCGCCGACGAGCTTGCCTCGGCCAATCCGCGCATCCATGTCCTGCACCGTCCGGGCAAACAGGGAATCGGGCCGGCCTACCTGGCCGGATTTCGCCGTGCCATCGAGCTCGGCGGCGAGCTGATCGTCCAGATGGATGCCGACTTCTCGCATCCTCCGACCTCGCTGCCGGCCTTCTACGAGCTGGCACGGGACCACGAGCTGGTGCTGGGCTCGCGCTACATCGACGGCATCACCGTCGTGAACTGGCCGATGGGCCGCCTGATGCTCAGCTTCTTCGGCAACATGTACGCCAAGTTCGTGCTCGGCGGGCTGCCGGTCTGCGACGCCACCGGCGGCTTCAAGTGCTGGCATCGCGACGCGCTCCAGGCCATGCAGCTCGACCGCGTGCAGTCGAACGGCTACGGCTTCCAGATCGAGATGACCTACCGCGCCTGGAAGATGGGCTGCCGCATCAAGGAGACGCCGATCATCTTCGCCGACCGCAAGCTCGGCACGTCCAAAATGCATCTGTCGATCGCCGTCGAGGCGCTGGTGATGGTGTGGCGCCTGCGGCTGGCAAGCCTGCTCGGCCGCATTCCGACGCGGCACGCGTTCGGCGCCTGAGGCCTGGCACCAGGCGTCGCTCGAAATGTCCCGACGCATCCTGGTCCTGAACGAGCGCGACCTGCGCAACCCCCTGGCCGGCGGCGCCGAGGTGCACCTGTTCGAGGTCTTCGGGCGACTGGCTCGCGGCGGTCACGAGGTGACGGTGCTGGTGGCGTCGTTTCCCGGCTCGAGCCGCGAGGAAATCATCGACGGCGTGCGCGTGGTGCGCCTGGCCAACCGCTACTTCTACTATCCCCTGGTGCCGCTGATCGCGCGGCGCATGATCCGGCGGCACGGATACGAGGTCGTGGTCGACGTCCTGTGCAAGCTACCGTTCCTCAGTCCGTGGCTG
>DASPNH010000110.1:0-26440 GCA_035626675.1 Binatia bacterium | reverse complement strand
GAGGCGGCATCGACGCGGACCATGCCGAAGCCTTCCTGCGCGAAGCCGCTGCGCACCCCGGTTTGCGATTCGTGGGCGTGATGGCAGTTGCGGATCCGCAGCGGCCCTCTCGGCCCCAGTTCGCGCGCCTTCGCGAGCTGTGCGCGCGGCTCCGCGGCCTTCAGATCGAACGGGCACCGATGACAGAAATTTCGGCTGGCATGAGCGGCGACTTCGAGGACGCGGTGGCCGAAGGTGCAACCATGATCCGGATCGGAACGGCTCTGTTCGGATCGCGCCGAGCAGCTCGAAAGGAGGAATGATGGCGGACAGGATCGGCTTCATCGGCGGCGGCAACATGGCCGAGGCTCTGGTGCGCGGGCTCCTGTCAGCCGGCCATCAGGCTTCGAATCTCATCGCCTCGGAGCCGGTCAGGGAACGGCGCTCGTTCCTGGCCAGGCGCTATCGGATAGGCGTCACCGACGAGAACGCGCGGGTCGTCGCCGCCAGCAGCATCATCGTCCTGGCCGTGAAGCCGCAGATCCTCTCACCCGTCTTGGCCGAGCTGGCACCGGCGGCATCGCCCGCCAAGCTGTTCGTCTCCATCGCTGCCGGCGTTCCGCTGGCACGCTTGCAGAAGGGCCTGGGCAAGGCCGTGCGCATCGTGCGCGTGATGCCCAATACTCCATGCCTGGTCGGAAAGGGCGCCTCGGTTCTGTGCGCGGGAGCGTCGGCTCGCCCCTCCGATGTCGCCAGAGCGCGCCGGCTCTTTGCTGCGGTCGGTGAGGCACACGTTGTCGAGGATGAGAAGGCCATGCATGCGGTGACCGCTCTGAGCGGCTCCGGTCCGGCCTACGTCTACCGCTTTGCCGAAGCGCTCATGGCCGCCGGCGCCAAGGCAGGTCTGGATCCCGAGCTGGCACGGTCGCTGACGCTGGCCACCATCGCCGGAGCTGCCGAGATGATGGTGCAGACCGGGCACTCGCCCGCGGACCTGCGCAAGGCCGTTTCGAGCCCGGGCGGCACGACGTTGGCGGGCCTTTCGGTCCTCGATGACGCCGATCTGATGGGCACGGTGTCTGCGGCTGTTCGGGCCGCCGCGAGGCGTTCGGTGGAACTGGGCAAGGCGTGAACCCGGTCTGGCCACCGTGGCTGACGATGCGCGACGGCTCGATCGAGCTGCGCGTCCAGGTCCTTCCTCGCTCCTCACGCCAGGGCGTTGCCGGCGTGGTCGGTGATCGGCTCAAGATCCTGCTTCATTCCGCGCCGGTCGACGGCGAAGCCAACCGCTCGCTGATCGACGTGCTCGCCGAGGTCTGCGAAGTCGCGCGCGGCAGGATCCGCATCGTGTCGGGCGAATCGAGCCGCGCCAAGAAGGTCGTCATCACCACAGAGGATCCACAAGCCGAAGCGCGGCGCCTGATGGACGCGCTGCCTCGGCCGCGTTGACAACCCATGGCCGGCTGCCTAGGTTCGCGTGCTTTCGACGGTCCGCACGCAAAAAGTTGCGTTCGACCGAGAGGTTGAGCGATGCCGATCTACGAGTACGCGTGTCCGAAGTGCGGAGAGTTCGAACTGAGCCAGTCCATCAAGGACGCCCCGCTGTCGCGCTGTCCCAAGTGCCGTTCCAAGGTGACCAAGCTGATCAGCTCGGCGGCGTTCCAGCTCAAGGGGGGCGGTTGGTACTCCGACGGGTACCAGAAGAAGGGGTCGTCCAAGACCTCGGATAGCCCGGCCGCGACCTCCACCGATTCGGGCTCGAAATCGGAATCCGTCACCCCCGCCAAGTCGACCACGACCAGTTCCGACTAACGGCGATCTCGCATCGCGCGGCGTCGCAGCGCGACGGTTCCCTTGCTTGGCCGGAGGCGGGTTCGCAATCAGCTCCCTCGCAATGCGTTTTTCCTGACGCTGAGACTTTTGCCGCATCGCGTTGACATGATGACGCGCCGTGTTAAGCAGGGGACATGGCCATGCATTCGGGGATCCCGAGCACAGGCCATGCACTCCAAGCGCGAGTGACATCACCAGGAGGAGCCCCATGGCTACCAAGACGAGACGAACCACGACCATTCCGATGATGGACGACCTGACCAGAAGCGTCGGCCGCCTGCGCAAGGACGTCGAGCACACCGTCGATCGCGTACGTCGCGAAGCGACCCGCTACCTGCCGGAGCAGGGACGCCGCCAGCTCGATGAGCTGGTCGACCGCGTCAGCGAGCTTCGCGGCACCGTCACCAAGACCGTCGACAACGTCTACGCCGACGTCGAAGAGCGCGTCAGCGACCTGCGCGGCACCGTCGAGAAGCAGGTGAAGGCGCTGCGCAAGGACACCACCAGCGTCAGCCAGAAGGCTTTCACGCAGATCGAGAAAGAGGCGCGCAAGCAGATCGAGCGTCTGCTCAAGACCTTCGGCGTGCTCCAGCGCAGCGATCTCGACCCCATCAAGCGCCGCATCAGCGCCATCGAGCGCAAGCTCGACGAGTTGGCCAAGGAAGTTCAGGAAGCGGCCTGAGAATCAGCCGTCGCTGTTGCCGGTACGCCCTATGGCATGCCGAGCAGCGGGGACGGCCACGAAAGGACGCGCCGGGAATTTCGGCCTCTCCATCCTGCGCGTCCGACCATGCCCGCCGGTGAAGCGTCCGGTCAACGCTTCACTCTCCTCCTGGGGCAGAAGGGCGTGACACCTTTCGCAAGGTCTCACGCCCTTTCTTTTTTGGCTTCGTACTCCGCCCGCCCCAGCCACCACCTCCCGGTGTCCGCACGCGGAGGCGGTCGCCTGCCAGCAATGTCACCTCGGATTTCGCCTCGATCCTCTGCGCGCGGGTTCTCCCCGCGCGAACGATCTCGTCGATGCCGACGCCGCCGCTGCCGCCGCCGGCAAGACCCCGAGGCTGGCGACGCCGGCGCTCGGCCAGAAGCGTCAGTCGCGCTTCGGACAGCACCTCGATCTCGCGAACGATTCCTTCGCCGCCGCGATGGCGACCCTCGCCGCCCGAACCGCGCCGAACCGCGTAGCGAGTGACCCGCATCGGGTAGTACGACTCCAGCGCTTCGACAGGAGTGTTCCAGGTATTGGTCATGTGCGTCTGCAGCGCATGCGCCCCGTCGCGACGAGGACCGGCGCCGGCTCCGCCTCCGACGGTCTCGTAATACGAGAAGTGGCGGCCGCGCACCGGATCGTAGCCGCCCAGCGCGACGTTGGTCATGGTTCCGCAACTGGAGGCCGGCACGCGATCGGGCAGCGCCTTGGCCAGCGCGGCCAGCACGACGTCGACGATGCGCTGCGAAGTCTCGACGTTGCCGCCTGCCACTGCCGCCGGAAAGCGGCAGTGGACCACGCTGCCCTCGGGCGCCTCGATCGTCACCGGCGCCATCATGCCGCTGTTGGCCGGGACGCGACGGCCGGCCACGCACGCGATTGCGTAGAAGACGCCGGACGTCGTGACTGCAAGGTTCGCGTTGACGGGCCCCCGGACCTGCTGCGAGGTTCCGGTGAAATCGAAGTGCAGTCGTCTGCCGCGGCGCTGCACGCAGACGCGAATGGCGATGTCGCGCGTGCCGGCGCCGTCGTCCTCGAGAAAATCCTCGGCTTTCCAGCTGCCGGCGGGCAGCTCGGAGATGAGCGTCTCGATGAGGCGGCGCGAATAGTCCTGCAGCTCGGTCATCGCGCGCGTCACCAGGCGCGGACCGAAGCGTGCACACAGCTGGCCGGTGCGCGCCGCGCCCGCGCGCAGAGCGGCGACCTGCGCCTCCAGATCGCCGAGCCGCTCCTCGGGTACGCGCGTGTTGGCCAGGAACAGATCGAGCGTGTCGCGCACGTACTGCCCGCCGCGGCACAGATGCACCGGCGGAATGCGAAAGCCTTCCTGGTGCACGTCGGTGGCCAGCGCCATCGAGCCCGGGCTGGCGCCGCCGATGTCGGCGTGATGCGCACGATCGGCGACGTAGGCAAAGGCACGCGTGGAGCGTGGCAGCAACACGGGAGCGACCAGCGTCACGTCGGGAAGATGGGTTCCGCCGGCATAGGGATCGTTGAGGATGACGACGTCACCGGCCTTCATGACCGAACGGTCCAGAGCCGCGCGCACCGCCAGCGGCGTCGAACCGAGATGAACCGGAATGTGCGCGGCATGCGCGACCATGCCGCCGGCGCCGTCGAAAAGTGCGCACGAGAAGTCGCGTCTTTCCTTGATGTTGGGCGACATCCCCGCCGACTGCAGCACCACGCCCATCTCTTCGGTGACGCCGATCAGGCGATTGGCGAACAGCTCGAGATCGGCAGCGGACAGCTTTCCCTTCATCGGGTTCCTCGTCTGCTCTTCGACATGCGCAGATTGGCATCGCCGTCCACACGTGCCGTCCATCCGGGTGCCACCCAGGTCGTCGAACTGTATTCGGCAACGATGGCCGGCCCGGCGATGGCAGCGCCGCTGCCGAGATCTTCGCGCACGTAAAGCGGCACGGTACGGACCCGGCCGCCGACATAGGCCTGCTCCGATCCCGCCGCTCGTGCCTTCGACTTGCGCGGCGCGCGGGCAGGCTTCCCGACAACGCGCCGGCTGCTGCCGGTCACGCGCAGGCCCACCACCTCCAGTGGACGCGACGGATCGCAGCTGTGGAAGCGCGCCGCATGCACGCGGTCGAATGCTGCATGCAGCTCGCGCGTCAGCGGCACCTCGAGTTCGATGTTCTGGCCGCGATAGCGCGCACGTACCAGCGTGGTCAGCTCGACCGCGGCGGCACGGAACCCCTCGCGCGCCAGCGATCGCTGCACGGCGCCTTGCAGGGGAACGGCCTTGCGCTCGAGCCATGCGGTGCTCGGATCGACGGCGTGCAACGGCGCCAGGCGGTCGACGACGACACGGCCATCGAGCACGCCGCGTGCGGACAGCAGGCCGGGTTCGGCCGGGATGAGGATGTCGGCGAATGCCATCAGCTCGGCAAGGCCGCATGCGTGCAGTCCGGCCGCTCCGCCAAAGGGCACCAGCGTGCACGTGCGCGGATCCTCTCCGCGCTGGACCGTGATGACGCGAATGGCGCGCTCCATGTTTCCCTCGATGACGCGCACGATGCCTTCGGCCGCCATCTCGAGCGCTGGGGCACGCGTGCGCGAGCGGCGCGCGCTTCGGCGCGTTCCTGCGCCCGCACCCAGACTTGCAACCGCGGCACGCGCGCGTTCCAGGTCCAGGTCCATCGTGCCGCCAAGGAAGCGACGCACCGGCAGGCGTCCGAGAACGACGTTGGCGTCGGTCACGGTGGCAAGGACGCCGCGGCCGTAGCAGGCCGGTCCCGGGTCGGCTCCTGCGCTCTGGGGGCCGACGATGAGGGCGCCACCGGGATCGATGCGCGCGATCGATCCGCCACCAGCTCCTACGGTGTGAATGTCCAGGCAGGGGACGCGCAGCGGAAAACCGCCGATCTCGGTGATCGCCCGCCGCGCAGGCTCGCCTTCGACGAACGCGACGTCGGTGGAAGTGCCGCCCATGTCGAGCGTGACGATGCGCCCGATGCCTGCGCGCCGTGCGACTTCGGCGGCGGCCGCGACGCCGCCGGCCGGTCCAGACAGCATCGTTCGGACCGGCTCGCGCGCGGCCATCGCCGCACCGATGGCGCCGCCGTTGGACTGCATCACGCGAAACGTCCGCGCTCCGCTGGCGCGTGCCAGAAAACGAATGTGGCCCTGTACGCGCGGCTGCACGTAGGCGTTGGCCACCGCGGTGCTGGAGCGCTCGTACTCGCCGGCGACGGGCGAGAGCTGGTGCGACAGGGTCACCGGCACGCCCAGGCTCGCCAGCGCACGCCGTATGCGCTGCTCGTGCGCGCCGCGCACGTGCGAATGCAGGAAGCACACCGCCACTGCCTCGGCACCGGTTTCTTGCAGCGTGCGCCGTACGCGCCGGCATTCGCGCTCAGTCAGCGCCAACTGCACCTGGCCGTCGAACAGCGTCCGCTCGGCAACGCCGATGCGAAGCGCGCGAGGCACCAGCGGCTCCGCCTTTTGCGGCTCGGGGTCGTACAGGTCCGGCCTTGCCTGGCGTCCGATCTCGATCACGTCCTCGAAGCCGGCGGTCGTCACCAGCGCCGTGCGGACCCCGCGCCGCTCGAGCATCGCGTTGGTGGCAACGGTCGTCCCGTAGGTGAGAAGATCGGGACGGCGACTGCCGAACAGCCGTTCCAGGCCTTCGAGCACCGCCTTGGCCGGATCTTGCGGCGTGGACAGGAGCTTGAGCCTGCCGGTCGCCGCGCCGTCGCGATAGACGATGTCGGTGAAGGTGCCGCCGGTATCGACGCCGATGATCAGGAGACGGGAGCGTGAGCGGTTCATGAGATCCGCCGCCGGAGCCGGCCTCGGTCGAATCTTGCAGCCGGCTCGCAGGCAAGCAACCGGTCCCGCCGCACACGACGAGCGTCGTCGAGGTGACCCGCGGCGCGGCCCGTGTTTGAATCACGGTCTCCCGCCGCTGCCATGAAAGCATTTCCGATCATCGTGCTCCTGCTCGCTTCGGCTGCGTTCGCGCCCGCAGCGCAGGCTGCGGCGACGTTCGAGTACACGTCCCGCCAGCCGCTGCACGCCGTCGATCCCGCCACCGGTGCGGCGCTGGCTCCGGCTCGGGAGCGCATCGGCGACAGCATCCGGGACGCTCTCGGCATCACCGGCACCGTCGGCATCGCTCGCCGCATGGCGTGGGTCGACGAGGATGGTCAGCTTTTCGTCCAGGCCAGAATGCCGCAGTCGATGGCGTCGCAGCCGCACGACCTCGACGTGTACGTGCAGGACGGGAACGGGATGAGCCTGCGCGGTGTGTTGCACTACAAGCCGGGCAAGGGGCTGCTCGTTTCGCGCACTTTCGTCTTTCAAGATCTGCCCGTGGGTCCGGTGGCTACCGAGGTTCACGCACGCGGCGCGCACGGCTCGCAGTGGCAGGAGATCGTCACGCAGCCCGTCGAGGTGGCCGCCGGCTCGCGGTTGCGTTTCGCGTTCGCGCTGCGCGGCGACGAGCAGCAGGACACGCCGATGGAGCTGGTCGTCGAGGCGCGCGACGAACTCGATCCATCGCGGCCGCCGCGGACCGTTTTCGAGCGGCGCGTGACGCCGGGTGCGGGCCGCTCCGACTGGAACGAGATCGCCACCGATCTTGGTGACGTCAAGAACCGCCAGGTACGCTTCGCGTTCCGCAGCCGTCCGGCCAAGGCCATCGAGACGACGGCGGTGGGGGTGCTGTGGGGACAGGCCAACGTGGAGCGTGACGAGAAGCGGCGCGCCTATCGCGCTCTTGTCGTGGTCTCGCTGGACTCGTTGCGGCTCAACTCCGTCGGCCTGTACTCGGGCGGCGATGCAACGCCGGCCATCGACCGGTTCTTCTCCGACGGCACGGTGATGATGGAGGCGGTCACGCAGTCGGTCACCACGCTTCCCGCGCACATGACGCTGATGACCGGCCTGCCGCCGTCCGTGCACGGAGTCGTCGACGAGCTGCGCCAGCTTCCCGGCGGCGTGCGCACGCTTGCCCAGACGTTGCAGGACCAGGGCTGGCGGACGGCGGCCTTCACCGAGGGCGGCGCGCTGGCAGGTGAGCTCGGCTTCGCGCGCGGTTTCGACCACTACGATCAGGGCAAGGCGCATTACATCTCGCCGGCCAACTCCGACGCGCTCGAACGCGCGGCCGATTTCGTCGACTCGCACGCCGAGCAGCCGCTGTTCCTGTTCGTGCACACCTACCGGACGCGCCCGGTTCACACTGGCGCCGACGTGCGAAGCGAGCAGGCGCGGCGGCGCGAGCTCGCCTCGATGGTCGAGCAGGTACGCGATGCCGACGAGCAGCTCGGCGCGCTGCTGAAGCTGCTTCGTGAGCGCGTCATCGACGACGACTCGCTCTTCTTGCTCACCAGCGGCCACGGTGAGGAATTCTTCGAGCACGGCGCCGGCGGCCACGGCACCCAGCTCTACGAGGAGTCGGTGCGTGTACCGCTTATGCTGCGGGGCGGAATGCTCGCGCGGCGCACCACTTCCGATCGGACGGTCGGCACGATGGACATTGCCCGGACCGTCCTGGACCTGCTCGACGTGCGTCCACCGGCGTCGATGCAGGGGAGCTCGTTTGCCGCCGCCGCTGCGGGAAGGGAGGCAGCAGCAGCCGCTCCCCGCCGTTTCAGCGAGGCACGGCGCCGGCTGCGACTGCTTGCCGACGGCACGTTGCAGGACTGGGGCGCGCCCGCCCTTTCCGTGCGCGACGACCATTACAAGGTGATCTTCCATCCCGCATCGCGGGCGCTGGAAGCCTACGACCTGTCACGCGACACGCGTGAAGCGCGCAACCTGCTCGAAGGCGGTCGCGGCCCGCGGTGGGCCTACGAGCTCGCCGACGTGTTGCAGGGCCATGCGGCTACGCTCGAGCGGCCCAGAGTCGCGCCGCCGGCCAGCCTGGAGCCGATCAACCGTCGACGCCTGCGCTCGCTCGGCTACCTGCAGTAGGTCGTCGGGTTGCACTGCTCGAATGCCTGTAGTCGGTCACGTGATCCGCTAGCTCCGCTACGTGCGGAGGACATTCGAGTGCGCTCGTTGCGTTCGCTGCCGTACGTCATTGGGGTGCGCTCATCCGGCTACCTGTAGTCGGTCGTCCGGAAGCGCTCGGTTGCCCGGCTTCGAAAGCTCATCCTGCCGTGATCGAGACGTCCTCGGCGCGCATCGCCGGCACCAGCACGCCGCCGTTGATGTCGCGCCGCTCGCGCGAGATCGCCGAGATGCGACCGAGCAGCTCGAAGACGTTGCCAGCGATCAGCACTTCGCGCACCGGTCGGCGCGCACCCGCCTCGAGCAGGAACCCGTTCTTGACCACGCCCGAGAAGTCGCCGGTGACCGAGTTGGTGCTTCCCGAATAGCGACCGACCCACACTGCGCGCTCGCCGCTGGCGATCAGCGCATCCATGGCGATGGTGCCCGGGTCGACCTCCAGCCGATGCGGGCCGACGCTCGGAAGCGCGGTCACCGACCCGATCGCATTGCCCGTCGTGCGCGCCCCGCCGCCTGCAGCGCGTGCCTCGTAGTGGTTGAAGAGAAGGCCCTGCAGCGTTCCCGCCGAGACCAGGGCACGGCGCGACGTAGGCATGCCTTCGCGATCGAATGCGCTCGAGGAGGGGCCGCCGGGAACGCGGCCGTCGTCCCAGATGCTGAGAAGCTTGGATGCCACACTTTCGCCGACGCGATTGCCGAGCGGGCTTCGGCCCTTGCGCACGGCATCGGCAGTCAGCGCCGACACGAGCACCGGCAGGAGGAACTCGGCGACGGCTTCGGGCGACAGGACGATCGGTCCGCGGAAGCTCTCGCCGCGGCCTGCGCCAAGGCCGGCCGTGCACTTGGAGACGAATCGCCCGCACGCCTCGTTCATCTCGTCTTCGAAGCCGCGCACGCGCCGGGTTACCGCGCTGTCGTAGTCGAAGCTGGCAACGTCGTCGCCGTCGACCGCCATGCCGAAGGCGCTGGCGTCCATCAGCGAGCTGGCCTCGGAGACGGCGGTGCCGCGCGAAGAGGTAAGCGCCGAGATCGTGATCGTGGCCGACACCGATCCCGAGTCGACGCGCACGCGTGAATCGAGATCGCGAATGCGCGCCAGCATCTGGCCGGCAAGGCGCGCCGTTTCCTCGGCGCCGACCTCGGCCACGTCGGCATCGTAGAGGCCGGGAACCGGCGTGACCGGCTGCGGATCGGGCAGACCCACGGCAGGATCGGCAGGGGTGACGCGCGCCTGCGCGACCGCCTCGGCGGCACGCTCGATCAGAAGCTCGGGCTCCATGTCGTTGGCGGTGACGAATCCCTGACGGCCGCCGACGATGACGCGCAGGCCGAACATGGTCTCCTCGCGGCTGTGCACGGTGTGCGGCACGCCGTTCTCGACGTGAGTCTCGAGTGCGCGCTGCCATGCGGCAGCGGCTTCGGCCTCGTCGGCGCCGGCCTTGCGAGCGTGCTCGACGAGGAGATGGCACATGTCCAGGAGACTTCGCTCGTTCACGAATGCTTCCTTTGTCGCGTGCACCACGCGTCGCTGCCGACTGCTGTGCTGGCCGCTGTCACTGCTCGCCGCCGAGCAGCGCACGGCAGCGCACGTACGGCCCGCCCGCGTCGACCTTGGCTGGCTGCCCCTTGCCGCAGTAGCCGGCGCCGAGGTCCCAGCGGAAATCGCGCGAGACGGCGTCGACGGTCTGCAGCACGTCGAAGGCGATTCCCGACAGCGTCATGCCGCGCACCAGCTCTCCGAGCTTGCCGTTGCGGATGCGGCGGGCTTCCTGCACGCCGAACATGAACTCGCCGGTGGCGTCGGCCTGACCGTTGCGCGGACCTTCGAGCAGGTAGCCGTCGGCGGTCTCGGCGATGATCTCGTCGAGGCTCTGCTGACCCGGCTCCAGATACGTGTTGCGCATGCGGATGAGCGGCTGATCCGAGTATTCCCACGCGCGCGCGTTGCCGGTGGGAGTCACGCCGTATTTGGCCGCGCTCTCGCGGTTGTGCAGGTAGGAGACCAGGCGTCCGTTCTGGATGATCGTCGTGCGGCCGGCGAGCACGCCCTCGTCGTCGACGGGAATAGTGCCGCCGGCGCCGACGTAGTGCTCGGAGACTCCGCTGTCGCACAGCGTGACCAGCTCGCTGGCGACGCGCTGGCCGATCTTGCCCGAGGCCACCGATCCGGCCTGTACGAAATCGGCTTCGACCGTATGGCCGATGGCCTCGTGCACGAGCAGCCCGACGATGGACGGCGCCAGAATGACGACCGAGCGACCGCCCTCGGCGTGCCCGGCCGTGAGCAGGTCCTGCGCGAGGCGTGCGGCGCGCGCCGCCAGCGCCTCGCCCGATGCTCCGCGGAACAGGCAGTCCCAGCCGCCGGTCGCGCCTACCGCTTCGTTGCCGGTGGAGAGCTGTCCGTCCTTCTCGGCCACCGCCTGCACGCGCAGCTCGGGCCGAACCAGCCGGAAGGCAGCGGCGGCACCGTCGGTGGTGACGATGGCCTTCTCTTCGAAGATCTCGTTGTAGGTGCAGCTGGCCGAGCGGATGGCCGTCGAGGCGCCTCGGACCTGCGCCTCCAGGCTCGCGGCCATGCCGATCTTCTCCTCGAGGCTGCGGACGCCGACTTCCTCCAGGCCCTCCTGATCGAAGATGCCTCTGGCCAGAACACATTCGGGCAGGCTCATCAGCGAATGCGACGCTGCCCTGGCGGTCGAACGCGCACCGGCGCGCGCGGTGTCGACCGCGCGGCGGATGGAAGCGGCATCGAGCGAGCCGGTCGAAGCGAATCCCCAGCCGCCGCCCTCGAAGACGCGCACGCCGACGCCCTTGCGATGACGAATCTGCGAACGCTCGACCTTGCCCTTGTCGACGCCGATGCTGCGGGAAGTCTTGGCGTGATAGCGCAGCTCGACGAAGCCGTCCTGTCCGGCCGCGATATCACGAAGGAGCTCGAGAGCTTGAGTCATGCAGGGATTCTAACCGGGAAGATCGCGCCGTCTACCCGCGAATATCCCGGATGGGCGGGCGCGGCGGCGGTTGCCAGGCCACCTGCCGTGGGATAGCCGTGCGCCGATGAGCGACGCGCCGGCCAAGAAAAAGGACGTGAAGGTCCACGTTCTGCGCTGCCGCTCGCAGGAATGCCGCGCGCTGCTCGCCTACGAAGAGACCGAGGAAGGCTATCTGCTCGGCAACATGATCGAGCTTGCCGACCGCGACGGTGAGGTCGCCTATTTCCCCTGTCCCCGCTGCGGCGGCCGCAATCTTGCCGAAGAGGTTCCGTTCGAAGGAAAGATGCGCACGCGCGTCGTCGGCTTCGCGCCGGCCTGATTGCGCGATGCTCGACTCGCAAGCCTTTTGCCGCGACCCCTTCCTCCGTACCAGCGGATACAACATGGCCACCTGGGCCATCATCAACATGGCGCTGAGCGTCCCGTCCTATGCGATGGCAGCCGGAACCGCGTGGGCTCCGATCAGCGCGGGCGGCTACACGGTGGCGTTCTTCGCAGCGGGTCTGCTGGCGGGCGCGGTGCACGAGCGCCGCGTCGCCAAGATGATCGGCCCGGCCGGCGACGCGATCTTTCCGGCATCCAAGCTGTGGGCGCCGCTTCTGCTGATCGGCTTCGGCGGAACCATCGCGCTGATTGCAACCGGACGACCGGCCCTGGTGCAGCCGTTGTGGCTGCTGGCAGTGGGTACTGCCTATGCGGTGTGGGGATGGACGACGCGGCTGGCTCTCTACCGCTGGCTAGGCCTTGTGCTGTTCGCCTGCGGCGTGTTCACGGCGTCGCTGCAGAGCTTCGAAGCCGGCGCAGTGCCATCGATCCTCGGCCTGCACGTCTGGAACCTGACGATGGGGCTGGCCTCGATTGCCATCGCGGTTGCCGTCAACCGCCGCTATCTGTGGGCTCGCTGAAGTTTGGACGGCGGACCGAGCGCGGAGCTGCACCGGTGCGTCCGACGGCCGGCTTTGTGCGCCCGTTTCGTCGCGCCGTCGCGCTTACCGAAAACGAGAGCCGGACGCCGCGGCACTCCGTGCGGCGCCCGGCCTCAGGTCGCCGCGTCTCAGTGCAAGGTCCGGACGCGACGATTGTCGGCGACGACGACGGCGTCGTTCAGGTCGCTGCGGCGCACCTTGACCGGCAGCTTGGACTCCATCACCCAGGTTCCTTCGACGCGCTTGCCGGTCAGCACGAGGCGGCTGTTCTTCGAGGGGGAGTCGGTGGTCTTGGTGCGGATGCTCATGGCGTTGCCTCCTGGCGAAATTGCGAACGCCACCGACAAAGCGATTCGCGTGCCCGCCGGCTGCCAAGGCTAAACCGCTGATTTTCAAACAGTATTTTGGATCGTGTTCGTCGTGAATCGGACAACGGCGTACGTGTTCGTTCGGGCGTGTACGGAGGCCGGGCCGACGGTGGCGCCGGCCGAAAAGAGCGGTCGCACCTTTTCCGGCAAATGAGGCGGGCGCCAGCAGGCCGAGCGGCAAGCCGTGGGCGCCGCGATGAGTGGTGTTTGGCTGAGCCGGCCCCGGCCGGCCCGCCGCCTTTTTTCTAGCGCCCGCGAAAGACGGGAGGGCGCTTTTCGAGGAACGCGCTGACGCCCTCCTGGTAGTCCTGGCTGGAGAAGCATGCCCCGGCCAGCGCCGCGACCTCTTGGGCACCTAGCCTTCCCGAAAGCCGGCGCCGTACCGCGAGGCGGGCGTAGCGCAGCGCCAGCGGCGCCATCGTCGAGATCTGTGTGGCCAGCTCGCGGGTCCCGCTCTCGAGCGATTCGGTCGCGAAGCAGCGGTGGATCATTCCAAGGGTCAGGGCTTCCGGGGCCGGCACGCGCCGGCCGGTCAGCAGCAGATCGAGCGCGACCGCCTCGCCGACCACCGCCACCAGCCGCTCCAGGCCGTGATGCGGATAAGCGAGCCCGAGACGCCCGGCGGGTATGGCAATAAAGGCGCGCTCGGACGCTACCCGCAGGTCGCAGCCGAACGCGATGAGCGAGCCGCCGCCGACGCAGGGCCCATCGATCATGGCCACGCTGGGCACCGCCAGAGTCGCCAGCGCCTCGAGCGTGGCAGTGCTTCCTTCGTCGTACTTGCGCGCCAGATCCGGATTGGAGCGGTACTTCTCGAACTCGGTGATGTCGGCGCCTGCGACGAAGCCGCCGTGGGTTCCGCGAATGACGACGAGCCGTACGCCGTCGCTGCCGGCCAGCTCGGCGAGCCTGGCGGGCATCGCCTCCCACATGGCGCGGGTCATCGCTCCGCGGCTCTCGGGACGATCGACGGTCAGCCAGCCGATGCTGCCATCGACGTGGGTCTTCAGATGCTCGGGCGTCGTCATGGGTTCCTCGCAGCGTGAGCAGGCGGCGACAGCCGATGCAGGCGGCCGCCGCGGGCGTCCGCCTTAGCCGCGAGGAGTGCCCATCACAACCGCGCAAATGCGGCGTTTTGCCCGGTTGTGAGCGTCGGGATGCGCTGCTAGCGTGCCGCGGCTGCCGCCGGACAGGCGGCTTCTTTGCAAGGAGTCTATGGCGAAAGACGGAATCGAGGTGAATGGTGAGGTGGTCGAGAGTCTGCCCAACGCGTTCTTTCGCGTGAAGCTCGAGAACGGCCACACGGTGCTCGCCCACATCTCGGGCAAGATGCGCAAGTACTACATTCGTATCCTCCCGGGGGACAAGGTGAAGGTCGAGCTCTCGCCTTACGATCTGACCCGCGGCCGCATCACCTGGCGCGAAAAGAACAACTGACGAGCGGCACTCCGCGGCGCCCGAGAGGCCGGCCCCGGGCTCGCCGGCAATGGGTAGACTCCGAACGCCGGTTTTGCGATTGTGCGCGCTCGTTCGAGCGTTCTGGGGAGTGGCCAAATTGGTAAGGCACCTGACTCTGGATCAGGGAATTGAAGGTTCGAGTCCTTCCTCCCCAGCCACTCCTTCCCACCCCTCCACCATTCCAAGTCCTGACTAGGCGAGCCGACGATGTCGGTTCCCATCCGAGACGCCGCCACGGTGCTCGCGCTGCGCGAGGACGAGAGCCGGCTCGAAGTCTTCATGGTCCGTCGCGACTCGCGCCTGGGCTTCCTCGGCGGTGCCCACGTTTTTCCGGGCGGGGCCGTCGATGACGGCGATCGCACCGAGGCCGCTCACACTCTTCTCATCGGCATCGACGAGATGGGAGCGATGGAGCGCCTCCACGACGATCCTGCCCAGGCTCGCGCACTGCTGATTGCAGCGATCCGCGAGCTCTTCGAGGAAGCCGGCATCCTGCTCGCGCGCGACGCCAGGGGACGATGGGTCGACCTGAGCGGTGGCGGCGAGCGCGCCGCGCGCCTGCTGGAAGCGCGCAAGGCTTCGAGCGAGGGGCGAGGTGGCTTCGTCGAAGCCATGCGCGGCGAGGGCCTGAGCCTGGACGTTTCGGGTTTTCGCTATTTCGCACACTGGATCACTCCGGATCGCGAGAAGAAGCGCTTCGACACCCGCTTCTTCCTGGCCCGCGCCCCCGAGGGACAGCTGGCCGAGCACTGCGCCGTCGAATCCTCCGCGGGCGAGTGGATCACACCGGCGCGTGCGCTGGAGCGTTATCATCTCAGGGAGATCGAGCTGGTACCGCCGACCATCGCCACGCTCGAAAGCCTCGCGAAGTTCGCCACCGTCGACGATGCGCTGGAGGCGTTCCTCAGCGCCCCGATCCCGCGTATCCTCCCAAAGATCACGATGTACGAGGAGACGATCACCATTCTGTATCCCGGTGATGCCGACTACGAGCCGGGTCAGGCCTCGGATCCGGCCGGCCGAGCCTGCAACAGGCTGGTCCTTCGCGACGG
The DNA here is from genome assembly GCA_035626675.1 of Binatia bacterium. Lineage (GTDB taxonomy): Bacteria > Desulfobacterota > Binatia > UBA1149 > CAITLU01 > DASPNH01. The sequence continues at coordinate 11,149 of DASPNH010000110.1, read as the reverse complement.
CCTGTGGCATCGGCCCTGAGCGGGCGCTCAGCCATGCGCATCCGCTGGTCCGCATTCGAGGCGATCTTTCGCGACTTCTCCGATTCCTCACAGGGTCGCGTCTCCTTCTTCATCGACGACGAGGACGGCAACGTTCTGGCGGGCAGCGTCAGCCCCGACAATCCCAGCGAGGTCCGTCATCGCCTGACTGCCGACGGCGTACCCGTGGGACGCCTGAACGCTTGCGGACGGCCGGCGCCGGAAACCGTGCGCCTGTGCTGGGCCGCGTGCGAGCGCGAGCTGGCCCATCAGGTTGTCATCAACGACATGGCCGATGCCACTGCGCGACTGTGGCGACAGACCAACGCGCTGCTGCGCATGAGCGCCAGCACGAGTCTTGCCCTGGAGCCGGGCGCGATGCTCGGCCGCGTGCTCGGCGTGCTGGCGCATTCGACCAACCTGCAGCGCGGCTGCGGCCTGCTGCGCGTGCCGGGCGACGAAGCGTACTCGCTCTTCGGCGTGGACCGCCAGATGCGCGTCAATCCGAGCTCGATCCCGGCGCTCGAAGACATGAACGAGGACGTCGTGCTCATCGACAGCGACGGCGGCGACGTCGTGCTGGCCGAGGAGTGCGAGCGCCTGATGGGACGGCGCGATCCGCTCGCGGTCACGCGCATCGCCACCGAGAAGGACCGTTACGGCTATCTGCTGGTGCCGTTTCGCCGTCAGGCGAGCATCACTTCCGAAGACCTGAAGATGCTGGGAGCGGCGGCGCAGATCGTCAGCATCGCCGCCGAGAATGCGCATACGCTGCGTCGCGAGCGCGAATCGACCCGCCTCCAGGTCGAGAACGAGATGCTCAGCACGCAGGCGCGCGACATGGAAGAGATGGTGCACGTGGTCTCGCACGATCTGCGCTCACCCATGACGGCCATGTACGGCTTCATGCACATGGCGCTGGACGAGCTCGAGGGCATGCGCAACGACGGCGCGTGGACCGAGCGCGGCGAGCGCATCGCCAAGCCGCTCGAGGACGGGGTGCGCAGCGTGGAGAAGCTCAACCGCATGGTTCAGCGCCTGCTCGACTTCTCGCGCGTGGCACGCCTGGACTATCACTTCGAGTCGCTCGACATGACCAAGCTCGTGCAGGGCGTGCTCGACTCGCTCAGCCCGCAGGTGCGCGAGTCCGCCATCGACGTGCGCCTGGAAACGCTGCCCGACGTGATCGGCGATCGCGTGCAGGTCGAGGCCGTGTTCCGCAACCTGATCGACAACGCCATCAAGTACATGGGCGACGGAGCCCGGCGATCCATCCGCATCGGCAGCCGCTACGACGGCGAGGAGCTGCAGTACTTCGTCAGCGACACGGGGATGGGCATGAACGCCGACCAGGTCGCCAAGGCGTTCCTGCCGTTCCGGCGCTTTCGCGTCGATGCGGCGCCCGGCGAAGGCATCGGCCTCTCCTACGTGCGCAAGATCATCGAGCGCCACGGCGGCCAGATCTCGTGCGAGTCGGCCGAAGGGCAGGGCACGACGTTCTATTTTTCGCTCGGCCGGCCCGCTTCGCGATCGCTGACCTCGGCTGCTTCGTAGCACTTCTTCTTCAGCTCGTCGCGTGAGGCCGTCAGGCGTGCGACGGCCGCGTTCGAAGTCATCAGCGGATCCTGATCCAGGGCCTTGCGGCAAAGTCGCTGCGCCTGCTGGACGAGCGAAAGCGCGCGTTCCAGATCCTGATGGGCGCGGCAGAAATCGGAGCCGGCGACTTCTGTCGCACGTCCGCGCTCGACCAACGCGCGCGCTTCCTGCACGACCTGGTTGCAGCGCATGGCGTCGGCGCTTTGGCGGCGCTGGATGCTGGCAACCTCGCTGCGGAAGCTGAACGTGCCGAAGGCGATCGCGCCGGCCACCGCCAGCGCTGCGGCCCACGCGAGCTTGGTGCGAGAGGGCATGGCGCCAGCATCTCAGCGCAGCCGCGCAAAGAGAAGGCTCGCGGAGGACCCGCATGCCAGGTGTGAAGCGTCGGAGCGATGGCGTGCAGGGCGGCCCGGACGCCGCCGGGACGGCGTCGTCGCCGCCGACGCGGCCGGAGGCGGCGTTGTGGACAGCGGCGCAGGATCGAGTTCAAATGCGCCGATTGCAGGAGGACCGCCGTGCCCGAATTCGTCGGTGTCGAAGCGCCGCAGACTCTCGAAGGTTGGTACACGCTTCACGACGTGTACACGCTGAATTGGCCGCGCTGGCGGACGCGCTCGATGTCGGAGCGCAAGGCCATTGCCGAGGAGACGACCGCGTGGCTAGGGCGCTCGGCTGCGGCCAATGCCGAGGAAGCCGCGGGCCGCGGCGATACCAAGCTCTACAGCGTCGTCACGCAGAAGGGCGACCTGATGTTCTGCCACTACCGGCGCAGCCCCGCCGCGCTGAACGAGGTCGAGCTGGCGCTGCGTACCTTGCGGCTGTTCGAGTTCCTGACGCCTGCCTACTCCTACCTGTCCGTCATCGAAGTCAGCCTCTACGAAGTGCAGGCGATGGCCGCGCGCCGTCTGGCCGAGCGCGGCCTGAAGCACGGAACGCCCGAGTACGACCAGGCCCTTTCGGGCGAGATGGAAACGCAGAAGACGCGCATGAACGAGCGCCTGTTCCGCGCCATCCCTCCGCAGCGCTACATCTGCTTCTATCCCATGAGCAAGCGGCGCGGTGAGAGCGTCAACTGGTATGCGCTGCCGCTGTCGGAGCGCCGCGCGATGATGCGAGGACACGGGTCGATCGGGCACAAGTGGGCCGAGCAGGTCACGCAGGTGATCGGGGGCTCGGTGGGCCTGGATGACTGGGAATGGGGAGTCAGCCTGCACGCCGACGACCCGCTCGCATTCAAGAAGCTCGTCTACGAGATGCGCTTCGACCCGACCACGTCATGGTTCGGCGAGTTCGGTCCCTTCTATCTCGGTGTGCGGATCGATCCTTCGGCCGTCGAAGACATGTTCGAGGGACGGCTTCCCGACGACACGCGCCAGCACCGTCCCGGCCTGCACTAGCGCTTCATCTGCGCTTCCAGTTCATCATGAGGTCGCGGGTCGAGGCCGCGTGCGTGCCGAGCACCTGCGTACGGTTCTCGAGCTCGATGGCCGCGCGCAGCGAGGTGGCGTCGATATTGCGGTCCAGCACCTGCTTGGTCATCGAAACGGCATAGCGCGTGTTCGCGCAGATCTCCCCGGCCAGACGTCGGCATGCCGGCATCAGCTCTTCGGCCGCCACCACGCGATTGACCAGGCCGATCCGCAGCGATTCCTCGGCGTCCACCAGACGGCCGGTCAGGCTCATCTCGAAGGCGTGTCCGGAGCCGACCACGCGCGGCAGCAGATAGGAGACGCCGACGTCGCAGCCCGAAAGGCCGAGCTTGACGAAGGCGACGCTGAAACGGGCCGCGGGCGATGCGTAGCGAACGTCGCACGCCAGCGCCAGGGCGAGCCCGCCGCCGGCTGCTGCGCCATTGACGGCCGCGATGAACGGCGCAGGGACTTCGCGCATACGCGGCATGATGGTCGCGATGCGCTCCTGGACGGCCAGTCCGCCCTCGACCGAATCCAGGCCTTCGGTGATCGTCCAGTTGCCGTATTCCTGCAGATCCAGGCCCGCACAAAAGCCTCGACCCTGGCCAGTCAGGATCACCACGCGAACACGCCGCTCGCGTCCAAGCAGATCCAGGCATGCATGCAGATCGTCGACGAGCGCCGGCGACATCGCGTTCAGTCGCGAGGGCCGCGTCAGCGTGAGCTCGGCGACTTCACCGTCCAGGACGAGGGCGAGGTTCTCGGTGACGAGGAGATCTTCAGCCATGTCGTTGCCTCCCGCGCCGCGCAGCGGCCAGTGCCGGATCGCGTTTAACGGCGCACGCCGCAAGAGCAAAGCGGCCGTCCGGCACACTGCCGAGCAGCAAACGTTTCGTGGTCCCGGAAACGCTCGAATCAGCGTCGCTGACGCGGTCAGTGGTCGATGTCGCTGCCCAACCGTCAGCTGTTGCCGCCGACGCTGTGAGCCGGCGCGTCTGCAGAGCGCAGCGTGAAATAGAACGTCGCCCCTTCGTCTTCGGCGGCCTCGGCCCAGATACGGCCGCCGTGCCGATGGATGATGCGCTGGACGGTGGCAAGGCCCACGCCGTTTCCTTCGTAATCGCTGCTGTTGTCGAGGCGCTGGAAGACGCCGAACAGCTTGCTTGCATGATCCATCCGGAAGCCCACGCCGTTGTCGCGTACGAAGACCACGACCTGCCCCGAATCCGAGCCGGCGGTGCCGATCTCGATGCGGGCATCGCTGCGCGCGCGCGAATACTTCAGGGCGTTGTCGACCAGGTTGGCCAGGACCTGCTTGAGCAGCCCGCGGTCGCCCATCACCTGCGGAAGCGGCTGCACGTGCAGGGTCGCTCCCTGTTTGCGCGCCTGCATTTCGTAGTCGGCGATCACTTCACCGACCAACTCGCCGAGCGAGACCGGCGCCTCGCGCATTTCCTGGCGACCCATGCGCGAGAAGGCCAGGATGTCGTCGATCAGGTGGCCCATCTCGAGGCTGCTGTCGGTGATGACCTTGACGTAGCGTTGCGTGTCTTCGGGAAGCTTGCCCTTGGTGTCCTCGGCCAGAAGCTCGGCGAAGCCGCGGATCCGTCGCAGTGGGGCGCGAAGGTCGTGCGAGACGGTGTAGGAGAAGGATTCCAGCTCGCGATTGGCTTCCTCGAGCTCGAGCGAACGCCGGCTCAGCGTGCGATTGAGATTGGCGGTGCGAGCCTCCATGCGCTTGCGTTCGGTGATGTCGAAAAGCATCGCGCGGCTGGCCAGGAATCGGCCGCGCCGGTCGAGGATCGAGCTGGCGTTGAGCAGCACGGGGAAGACGCTCCCGTCCTTGCGGACGAGCTCGAACTCGACGGCTTTCGCCTTGCCGGTCTTCTTCAGCCGCGGAAAGCTCTTGGCGAAGATCTTGCGGCTGTCGGGCGTCAGGATCTCGGGGAAGCGCTTGCGTCCGACGATCTCCTCTCGCGTGTAGCCGATCCACGACAGCTCGGTCGCGTTCATCGCCAGGATCAGTCCGTTCTCGTCGAGCGAGTGATAGCCGCAGGGAGCATTGTCGTAGAGGTCGGGCAGCTCGGACTGGTAGCGCTTGTGTGCGATGCCGAGTGCGATCGCGGTGGCGGCAAAGCCGAGTGTGGCCAGTTCCGACTCTTCGAGGCGCCGTCGCGTGTAGACGCTGATCACGCCCTCGACGCCTTCCTCGATCTCGAGCGGATAGGCGGCGAAGGCTCGGAAGCCATGCTTGGCCATCCATTCCTGGTCATCGATGCGATCGTCACCCACGGCCTGATTGCTGAACAGCGGCTCGGCGCGCCTTGCCACGGTGCCGAGCCCCGACTGGCGCAGCGGAAGAAGCTGACCGCTGGTGACGTCGGCGGTGCCGACGTGCGCGAGCAGCTCCAGCTCCTGGCTCCCCGGTTCCAGCTTCCAGACCTGCGTCACCTCGACGTCGAGCTCGCGCGCCACGGTCGCCGCGATCTGCGCCAGGATGTCGGCCAGCTCTTCGCGGCGAGTGAAGCCGATCAGAACCTCGGCCTGGAGCGTGGCGTGGTGGGTCTGCCTCTGCAGCGCGCGCTCGTAGGCCTTGAGCTCGGCGATGTTCGCCTGCAGCTCCGAGGTCCGCATCGCCACGCGACGCTCCAGGGTGCGAGTCAGCGCCCGCAGGTCGTCCTGCGCCTGCACGCTTTTGCGGGTTTCGAGTGCGGCCAGGCGTAGCACCGCGACCAGGTGCATGCTGAAGGCCGCGACGATGCCGGTGTGGGCGATCATGGCCGCCGAGTCGTGCGGCTGCGCCGAGCGCAGCATCACCGCTTCGGCCACGATCATCAGGATCGCCATGAACGGAACCGCCTGCCAGATCGCGTGCAGAGGACGCACCCACGATGCCTGCGCTGCCACCAGGGCCCAGAGCACCGGCACTCCCAGCAGCAGCGGCCGGTGCATGCCGATCAGGGTGGGCTCGGCATAAGGAGGCAGCTTCCAGAACACCGTCAGCAACGCGACTGCGAGCAGGGCCAGCGTGATGCCGAGGCCGCGCATCGAATCCGTGGGGAGCTTCTGCCGCGCGAGCACGACCATGAGCGCGAGCGGCAGGAAGTATGCGGACGGCGCCCACATCTTCGGGCGCAGGACGGCGGCCGAGCGCGCAATCCATTCGAGCGAGCCCCACCACTCCAGTCCGCTGGCCAGATGGAGGAAGTACAGCGAGGAGCAGAAGGCCATGCTCATCGCCAGTGCGGGCAACAGCTCGTCGCGGGAGTGCCGCCCTATGTCGTAAAGGACGACCGCGCCCAGAAGAGGCATTGCAAAGCTGCTCGCGTCGAGCAGCGAATGGAGCGAAGGAAAGCTGTCGAGGTTCGAGCCGAGGATCAGAACGCTGATGGCGACGAAGATGCCGGTGAGGAGAACGAATGCGCGGGAGAGTCGCAGCTCGCCGGCAGTATGCGCGTGCGCTTCGGCAGCGAAGGTTTCGCGCTCCATGCTGGCCGTCTGCGACGGCACAGCGAGCTCTTGTCGGTTCTGCGCAAGCATCGTCTTGCGAACGTCGAACGCGCCTCCTTTGCCGCGTCGCCGCTCGTTCCCCTGTGCCCTACGAGGTTGCTTGCCACCCCGACCCGCAAGGCGTCACGCCCAGCCCGACTGTAGCCTTGGTAGCGAAGCCCGCCTAGACCGCTACTTCATCGCGCTTGCCTGGCGCACCGCTGATCGCCCCCGGACAGCGCCTGCGGAGTAGACTTCGAGCGGCGAAGCCGTTAACGAGGCCCCGAATGGTCGCATAGCTCAGCTGGTTAGAGCGCCTGCCTCACATGCAGGAGGTCCCTGGTTCGAATCCAGGTGCGACCACCATCTTCACTTCCACCGAAGTCCGACGAAGTCCGAAAAGTTGAATCCGGTTGCGCGCTTGAGCGCAGGCGGCATCCTCCAAGTTCCGCGAACGTCCTCGTGAAGCTGCCCCAAAACCTGGGGCAACTTTGGGGGCAACAGCGAAGTTCGAACTGGAGTTGCCCCCATGCCCCTAACCGATGTCGCAATCCGCACCGCAAAGCCTCGTGAGAAGGCCTACAAGCTGTTCGATGGCGGTGGCCTGTACCTTGAGGTCAATCCGACGGGCGGGAAGTGGTGGCGATGGAAGTACCGTGCTGCCGGGAAGGAGAAACGGCTCTCGTTCGGCATCTATCCCGACGTGCCGCTCAAGGCCGCGCGCGACAAGAGGGACGCAGCCCGGCGCCAACTTGCCGCGGGCATCGACCCGGGCGCGGCTCGACGCGCGGAGAAGCTGGCCCAGGCTGGCGCGGAAAGCTTCGAAGTCATCGCCCGCGAGTGGCACGAGAAGTTCGCGCCAAGCTGGGAGGCCAGCAGCGCCAAGCGCATCCTGCGCCGTTTCGAGCGTGACGTGTTCCCTTGGGTCGGCAAGCGGCCGATCGCGGATCTTCGGGCGCCTGAGCTGCTGCCCATGCTCCGCCGTATCGAGAGCAGAGGAGCGCAGGAGACGGCGCATCGGGTGAAGCAGAACTGCGGCCAGGTGTTCCGCTACGCGGTGGCTACCGGCCGCGCCGATCGCGATCCGACCGGAGACCTACGCGGCGCACTGCCGCCCACCAAGCCCAAGCATCATGCCTCGATCGTTGACCCGAAAGGCGTTGGGCAGCTCCTGCGTGCCATCGACGGATACGAGGGACACTTCGTTACGAAATGCGCGCTTCGGCTGGCGCCGCTCGTCTTCGTGCGACCCGGGGAGTTGCGGAAGGCCGAGTGGTCGGAGTTCGATCTCGATAAGGGCGAGTGGCACATCCCCGCCGCGCGCATGAAGATGCGCGTGAAGCACATCGTGCCTCTCTCCCAGCAGGCAGTTGCGATACTCCGTGAACTCGAACCGCTCACGAACAGAGGCAACGCGTCCCGGCCCGATGCGCCGCGGTACGTCTTTCCTGGCGGCCGTTCACGTGAGCGACCGATGAGCGAGAACGCGGTTCTCGCCGCTCTGCGTCGCATGGGCTACTCGAAGGACGAGATGACGGGGCACGGGTTCCGCAGCATGGCTTCGACGCTGCTTCACGAGCAGGGGTGGAACCATCAGGCGGTCGAGCGGCAACTTGCGCATGCCGAGCGGAACGCGGTTAGCGCGGCGTACAACTTCGCGGAGCATCTGCCGGAGCGGCGGCGGATGATGCAGGCGTGGGCCGACTATCTCGACGGTCTGCGTGTAGGGGGCGCAGTCATCCCGATTTTCCGATCGGCGTCAGCTTAGTCGATGGGAGCGTTGACCTAGCTGTGCCCGTTACCTACGGTTCGGCGGTAGTACTGGAGATCACAAATGACGTTCGCACGTGTGTTGTTCACTTCTTTGATTGTGCCGTTGATTGCCGCCACTTACGCGGCAGCTGCTAGCGATCCTGTGCCATTATCGTCCTGCGGTGTGGTCGGTTCTGGAACTTACTACTTGGAGTCCGACCTTGACTGTTCCGGCGCGCCGGGAGGGGCCATTGAGTTCATCGACCGTGGTCGGATCGAGTTGCGAGGGTTCACGATCACCGGAGATTCCGCGCAATCAGCAGTTCGATGCCAGAAGCGGTGCGACGTGGTTGGTCCAGGGGTACTGGACGGTGCAGGCGTGGAACTCGCCGCCGTTGCCACGATCGATGGCATCACTATCCGTAACGCGTACGTTGCTGTAGATGCGGAAAATGTCGATAGCGGTCGTGGTACGGCCCGCATTACGAACTCCATTTTCGTGGACAACGAATTCGGCGTCTTGGTGTCGCGATACGCTCGACTCATCGATTCATCGGTGACTGGCTCTCAGCGTGATGGTGTGTGGGCGAATGGCTACGTGCGCAAAGGACCAAGCGGACCTTGTCGGGGTCGTATCGTGCTCGAAAACTCTGACATCTCGGGTAATGGCTTAGCCGGTGATGTATGCGGCTCGCACGACCGGCCATGCGTTGATGTCGCTTCTTGTAAGCCGCCTGTCCTCGATGCCCTTAGTTCGTGCGAGAGAAGCTTTCGATTCGGCTCGATCGAAGAGAGTTGGGGAGTGTGTACACTGGACTAATTTGGCACTCGGCTGTCGGAGGAATCGCGGCCGGCTTCAGCCCCGTCGCCACGCACCGCAGCCCTCAGCACGATCGGGGCAGGTGCTTAGCGCGGGGAGAACTAAGTTCCGCACACACGTATCGCACAAGATTTCCCCAGTTTGCGCACACGGCAAATTCTTCTCAATGCCTTGAAATTTCGTGCGTTTTTCTTGCCGTCCATAAAGTTTGGTCCCGTGAATTCCGCGACTCTCCCGTGCGTAGAAGTCCTGTTGATGCAGTTCCAGCGTTTGCGCGACTCGTTCCAAAATGGACACTCGGGTGTGTCCAAGGTCGTCCGCGATGATCCTTGGCGATCCGGCGGTGTTGGAGGACGAGGATGGGAAGGCACTACACGGTCAGGGAATTCTTTCGGCAGATGCCGAACGCGCTGCTGGTCAGATACTTCGAGCGGCGCGAAGTTCTCGATTATTTGGACTTCGAAGCGATAGCCGACACTGATCCAGACGAACTCGTCGCACAGTGGCTCAGCGTTTCTGACGACCGGCGGCGGGCAATGGACGCGGAGTTTCAGGATATCTTCGCACTCAGTGACGAGAGCGGATTCCGCGCAATCATCGACGAAGCGGATTGGCACCTGGCCGAAGAGCCACAGCAGCGGAACGCTTTCGTTGAGCACCTCTCGTCGCTCCCCAGTCACTTCGACCGGGCGATGGTCACCTTCCTCGACTATCACCAGTTCTGGCGCGGAGCGGTTCAGTTCCACCACGCCGACTCGCTCTCCTACTGGCGAAAGCGGCTCGAGATGCCCAGGACGCGCGCGGCGGTAGACTCAACGAGTCTGAGTGAGCTGGCCACCGCGATCAGCTCGCACTTCCACGAGACCGAGGGACGCGGGAAGCACTGCGTCGTTGAGCCGTTGCGTCGCGGCTCACGGGACTACTTCTTCGCGTACCCGGAGGACTACTCGCAGCAAAGCGTCGAGTGGGATCGCGGCAGGTTTGCCCGTAGGCCGCACAATCCTGCTTTCGAAGTGATCTTCGTCTACGAGCAGGAGGCTGGGTCGCTGGACGTGTACTGCCGCGGTGCAACGAAAGCGTTAGGGCCGCTCCAACGGATGTTCGCCGCGATCATCCTCGACACCGCGAATCTTGAGTCGCCAGCGCGCGATGAGCGCATCTACAACCTGAACCCGCTTCGCGATCGGCGCTTCGAATTCATGTATGACGAGGCGAGCGGCATTTCCGACCTCCGGCTTCGCAAGCTGCGTCTCTCCTCCATGACGCGCAAGGGCGAGCGAGTGACCTTGGAAGGCGACACCATTGCCAACCGGGGTGCGATTCACGACTTCCTGGCTCGAATCGGGCCGGGGCTACCGCCGCGAGATTTCAACGTGACGATGGTCGAGCTGACGGCGCGCGTTAGCACCGACCCCACCAGGCGGCCGACGAACGTCACCTTCCGCATCACCCACCCCAACTCATGCACGCTGAAGTACGACGAGGTGGGTCTGCGGCTGCGGCGCATGCTGAGCGACTCCGGCATCGAGCCAGGTGAACCCGAATCCGTGGCCCGCGCTGCCCAAGCGTGACGCCGCTAGACGCCTTCGCGAGCTTGGCGGCCGGCGTCGGTGCGTATGCGCCCGAGTCGGCCCTTTTCTCGGAGGAGGAGCTACAGGACTGGCCGGCGGATGCCGTCGCAGCGATGAAGGCCCAGCAGATCCTGGCAAGAGGTCGCAGGGCAGAGAGCGTCGTCTGCCTGGGGTGCGAAGAGCGGTGCTTGGTGCTTGTGCATTCCGCCGAACAGCCGTCGCGTTCCGAGCCGTTCGTGGTCTGCGACAAGCGCAGCGACGTCAGCCGTGTAGCAGTCTCCGCTGCAGCGTTACGGCGATGGCGCGCCAATGACGAGTCGCTCTGCCAGTTCGTAGCGGACGTTCTGGGGCTTCGTCGCACGGCCACCTCGGGCGACACCCCAAATCCGGCCAGTTGTAGACACCTGAAAAGCGGCCAGTTGGTGGCCGGGATGGTGTGTCGCTTTCGTTTAGCGCCTGACCAATCTCATGTCACGCAGTCCGGTCGGCGG
>DASPNH010000109.1:0-17351 GCA_035626675.1 Binatia bacterium | reverse complement strand
GCCTTTGCCAAGACTGGCTCCGCATTACTGGCGCGTGTATTGTCCGCCGCCGCAGGCGCTCGATCGCCGACTTGCGTGACGCCTTGCGTCCAAGAATCACCGACGGTGCAGGAGTGGAACCGTGTCTGGAGAGCCATTGATTTTCGACGCCGACCTGACCCTCCGCGCGCAGATCCAGGCGCGGGCCGACCATGCCGTGGCTGCCGACAAGGTGTTCCTGAAGCAGCACGACCGCACGTGGACATTCCGTCAGTATCGTGACGAGTCCACCCGGGTCGCGCACTTCCTGCTGCGGCGGCTCGGGCGCATCGACGAGGCCCGCCCTGGCCACGTCGCGATGGTCCTGGAAAACCATTTCGAGCTGCTGTCACTGTTCGGCGGCTGCGGTATCGCGGGCCTGACGCTGTTCGGCGTCAACAACGGTCTTCGCGGCAAGACGCTGGCAGGTGTGCTCAACCAGTCGCGAGCGCGCGTGCTCGTCGTCGACCAGCGGTTTGCCGAGGAGGTCGAGAAGGTTCGCGGCGAGCTCGAGCACGTGCCGGCCGAAAACATCCTGTATCTTCAGACGCAGGGCGCGAGCTCGGCAGTGGCCTCGGGCTGCGACTACCTGGCGTGCATGGCTTCGGAGATCGGCTCTGCAGGCGAGAGCCTGCCGTACCCGGAGGCGGAGGTGACGCCTGGCACCACGCTCATGATCATCTACACTTCGGGAACCACCGGGCTTCCCAAGGGAATCATCAACAACCATTTCAAGCTGTGCGCCACGGGCATCGGCATCTCGACGCAGCTCGGCCTGAGACAGGACGATTGCGGCTATGCCTGCATGCCGCTGTTCCATTCCAACTCGATGTTCATCGGCTTCATGCCCAGCTTCTGGGTCGGCGGCAGCCTCGGGATCCGCGAGCGCTTTTCGGCCAGCAACTTCGTCGGCGACGTCTGCAAGTACGGCGTCACCTACTGGAACTATGTCGGCGAGCCGGTCCATTACGTGCTGCAGTCGCTGCAGAAACAGTACGGCTCCGACCTCGGCCGCCTGCGGGCCGAAGTCACCGACCATCCCGACAACCATCTTCGGTATGCGATCGGCAACGGCGCTTCACCGCCCGACATCGACAAGTTCGTGGATTGGCTCGGGCTCGAAGACATGTTCGAGCTGTACGGCAGCACCGAGGCCGCGATCGCGACCTATCGCCGCATCGGCGATCCTCGCGGCAGCGTCGGAGAAATCAACGATCCGGCGGTCAAGATCCTGGATCCCCAAGGCAACGAATGTCCCTCGGCCCGCGTGGACGCGGGCGGGCGAATCCTCAACTACGAAGAGGCCGTCGGAGAGATCTGCCGCGTCGCCGAGGATACGGGACTGTTCCAGGGCTACTTCGACAACGCCGGCGCGAACACCCAGAAGTATCGCGACGGCGTCTACCACTCCGGCGATCTCGGCCACATCCTGGAACGCGACGGCAAGCGCTACCTGTTCTTCGACGGCCGAACCGATGACTGGATCCGCAAGGATGGCGAGAACTTCTCGGCCTTGCAGGTGGCGAGGCTGCTCTCCGAGCATCCCGACGTGCCGCTGGTCGCCGCCTATGGCGTGCCGTGCGCCGTCTCCGACGAACTCGTCATGGCTGCGGTCAAGCTGCGCGAAGGCGCGAGCTTCGACCCGCAGGTGTTCTTCGATTTCTGCGAGCGGCAGGTCACGCAGGGCGGGATGGATCGCAAGTGGTTCCCGGATTTCGTGCGCGTGGTCGAGGATTTCGAATACACCGGCACGCAGAAGATCCTGGTGCGCAATCTGAAGGCCGTGCACTTCGATCCGAATCGCGTGCGCGATCCGCTGTATTGGCGCGAGCGGGGCGATCGATGCTTCAAGCCGTTGACGGCCAGCGATTACGGCCGTCTGCGCGAGCAGTTCATCCAGGCCGAGAGGCTGCAGGCCCTGGAGCGCTGAGACCGGCGGGCAATCGATAGGCTCCCCGGCGGGATGCCGATGCGACGGGTGCGGTGCCGATCGTCGCCGGTTGGCTGCCCGATGCGACTGGTGCTTGCCGATTGTCGCCGGTTCGCTGCCGTTGCCGCCGGTTCGCTGCCGATGCGGCCGGTGCCGTGCCGATGGCCAGGAGATTGGGCGTCCATGCCCCCCATGACGTGTTGTACGGATGGATCGCAGCATGCCGACCGTGGCGGCGCTTTGTCATTCGCTGTTTGCTCAAGCACCGGTGACGCAGCGTTTTCGCCAGCCCGCGCCGACAGAATGCGCCCCCCGTCTTGTTGCCCGATTTCATGCCCGGTAGCTACTCACCCAGAGAGAGCCGGGCGCAGGAGGGACGGTGCAGGAGCCTCTATCCCTTCGGTCGTTCGACCAACTCTCGAAAGCTGCCGACGGAGCCAACGGCCCGGAGGCGAAATGGGTCGGAGCCGCCAAAGAGTGTGAGCGAGCCGGCGGCTCCGGCCCAATCTCCCCGTCCCTGCCAGGCATCGTGCGGCGACCGCGATTTCGTCCCCGACCACTGTGCGTGTACCCTGAGCCCGATCGATTCTGGCCACAGGAGGGTCCCGCTCGATGAGTGACGGGGACGGAGGCTGGCGCCCTACCAACGTGATGGAGGGGGTCAACAGGCAATTCGCCTGGGCCGACAACAGAGTACGCACCGCCAGCATCGTTGGCGGCGCTTGGGGCACCCTGATGGTCGGGATCGGCTTGTATCAGCTGACCGGGGCACTGGGAGTCGCGCGCATCGAATGGAATCTCGGCGGCGGGATTGCCGCCCTCCTGTTCTCGCTCGGCGCGGCATCGCGAAATCTGCTGGCAACCGCGTTCCTGGCGATGCTGTGTGTCGGCGAGCTTCCCGCGCTGACGACGAGTCTCGGCGAGGTCTTCGTCGAGGGCGGGTTCGTGGATCAGACCCTGGCCGCGCTGCGCTGCGCCGCGCTTCCGGCCGTCCTCTACAACGGGATCCAGGGCTATGCGGGCGCCTACGAGTACCAGAAGCTACGCCGGCCCCATAGCGCGCGAAGCTGGCGCGCCATCAATCCTGCCATGCTCAAGGGCGCGATCTTCAGTGCCTTCGGCGTACTGGTGATCGGATTCATCTTCGGATGGAGCAACGCCATCATGGAAGGCTTCACCAATCCGGGCGCGGCGGTGCTGAATGCAGACGGTTCGCTCGATGTGTCGAGCCGGCTGAGCAAGCACATGCAGGACAACGCGACCAACGTACAGGGCTTCCGACAGCGAGGCGCGGACGAAGAGCGCGCCGAAGAAGAGGAACGCCGGAAGGCCAGGGAAGAGGCCGAGAAGGAGAAGGCGGCGCGTCTTGCCGGCGAGCACGAGGAGCAGTGGAAGGTCGAGGAACTCGAAAATCGATATCCCAAAGACTCCCCGGCCAACGCCGGCCCCGTCGACGGCAAAACCGGTACGCCGCGCCATCAGCCGCAGCTGAAGGGCCCGGCCTATGCGGCCGCGCAGGAGGCCATCGCTTTCGCCGGCAACAGCGACAGTGTCGGCTGCCTGACCGAATCGCTGCGACGTCATGACGCATGCAAGGACGAGGACTGCCGCCACCTGGCCGGCGTGTTCGTCACGGCGTGTCTGCCCGAGAGCAAGCCGACCGAGGGCTTTTGCGCGGGCGTTCCCTCCGTCCTTTCGGTCGTCGAAACGACGGCTTGGCGAACCCGGCTCTGCGCCTCCGGGGAGGGCGCCAAGGCCTGCCATGCCTTCTACGCCAACCTGCAGATGTTCTGTCACCCCGGCGATGCCGAGAAGATCGCCGAGAAAACGACCGGCTGACGCGCACCGGCCCTTGGCGCCGTCGCCGACGGCGCGGTAAGGTCGCCGCGAAGGAGTAAGGGGGCGTGAGCGACGAACCGATCCGGATCCTGCTCGTCGAGGACGAGGAGGACGACGCATTCCTTCTGCAGCGGGCGCTGGCCAAGACCGCGCCCGGGCAGTTCGAAATGACCAACGTGACGACGCTCGGAGCTGCCATCAAGGCGCTCGACGGCTCA
Organism: Binatia bacterium; assembly: GCA_035626675.1. Lineage (GTDB taxonomy): Bacteria > Desulfobacterota > Binatia > UBA1149 > CAITLU01 > DASPNH01. The sequence goes on along the minus strand of DASPNH010000109.1, from coordinate 13,346 downwards.
CCGTTTCACGTCGTGCTGTCGGACCTGTCGCTGCCCGACAGCCGCGGCCTCGAGACTTTCGAGCGCATCCACAATTTCGACCCCGAGATTCCCGTCGTCGTGCTCACCGGCAACGACGACGAGCGTCTGGCCGTGCGCGCCCTCAACGAGGGAGCGCAGGACTACCTGGTAAAGGGCCGGGTGGACGGGCAGTCGCTGGTGCGCTCGATGCGGTACGCCATCGAGCGCAATCGCAGCCGTCGCCTGGAGCGCGACAACACCGAGCTGGCCAAGGAGATCCGTGCGCGCAAGGAAGCGCAGGAGCAGCTCGAGCGCGTGGCCTCGCAGCTCGAGGCCAGCAACCGTGAGCTGCAGCAGTTCGCCTCGGTGGCCTCGCATGACCTGCAGGAGCCGCTACGCAAGATCATCGTCTTCGGCGACCGCCTGCAGTCCAAGCACGCCGAGAATCTGGGCGAGCAGGGCAGGGACTACGTCGGGCGCATGATGAATGCCGCCGAGCGCATGCAGACGCTCATCAACGATCTGCTCGAGTTCTCACGCGTGGTCACGCGGGCGCGTCCTTTCGTGGTCCTGGATGTCGGACAGATCGTTCGCGAGGTGCTCGGCGATCTGGAGATCCTGATCGAGAGCAAGGGCGCGGTGGTCGAGATGGAGGGGCTTCCGACGCTCAGCGCCGACCCGACCCAGCTGCGGCAGGTCTTCCAGAACCTGCTCGCCAACGCGATCAAGTTCCAGCGCGCCGACAACAAGCCGCGCATCGTCATCGCTGCCGAGCCGGCGTCCATCGGCTCCAAGCCGGCGTTTTGCATCACGGTCACCGACAACGGCATCGGCTTCGAGCAGCACCACGCCGAGCGCATCTTCGCGCCATTCCAGCGCCTGCACGGTCGCAGCGAGTACGGAGGCTCGGGCATCGGGCTGGCGATCGTGCGACGCATCGTCGAGCGGCACGGCGGAACCATCACGGCGCACAGTGCGGTGGGGCAGGGAGCGTCCTTCCGCTTCCTTCTTCCGGCCGATCACGGCGGCAGCGTGGAAGCCGAAGCGACTTCGCCGGCGGCCGCTGCGTCCTGACGAAGCTTCTACTTGGGCTTGCCCTGGCGGTGCCCAGGAAGCTCGACGGTCTCGAACCAGTAATGCGAGAGGGTTTCGACCAGGCGCACCAGCGCCTCGTAGGTCACGGGCTTGCTGATAAAGGAGCTGACGCCCAGGTCGTAGCTGCGCATGACGTCTTCCTCGGCCTTGGACGTCGTCAACACGATGACGGGAATGCTGCGCAGCACCGGATCGCTCTTGATCTCGGCTAGTGCTTCGCGCCCGTCCTTTCGCGGCATGTTCAGGTCCAGCAGGATCAGCGCCGGAGCGGGCGCGGCGCCTGCGTCCGTGTATGGTCCGCGCTGGCGAAGATAGTCCATCAGGTCTTCGCCATCCTCGACGCAGCGCAGATCGAGGGCCCCGGCACACTCGGCGAACGCGTCGCGTGCCAGCATGCGGTCGTCCTCGTCGTCATCGGCCATGAGCACGGTGACGGGCCTGGTCAGCTCCTTGGTCACGTCAGCAGCAACCCGCATTTGTTGGGAAGGACGGCACGCACGTCGATACTAGCAATTTCGCGCGCGGTCAGGCACCTGACCGCCCCTCAAATCCCTTCGTAGCCGGCGGGACGCCAGCCCTGGCCGTAGCATTTGGCGCAGACGGGGAACACGGTCGCCAGATTGCCTTGCCGCCCGACCAACGCCCAGGTCTGACGGTCGTTCGGATCGGTGCTGACATCGGTGGGAATGTCGGCGGCGCAGGAAGAGCAGCGGGTGCGCAGGGTCTTGTTGGCCTGTGCGTTGTTCTGGTTTCGATGGCCCATGCAGGCTCCTGAGGCAGCGAGAAGAGAGCCGGCGTCGCCGCAGCCGAAGTCTCGGCGGCGACGCCGGCCGAGAGCTCACTTTCCGCCGGCGGGAATCTCGCGGGCCAGTCCGGCGCTGGCGATGGTCTTGTTGTCGGTCACGTAGACGGGCGAGCGGGTCTTGGAGACGTCCGTGCTCTCCGGTGCCGACCACTCGACTTCCCACTGGAAGGCGACCTTGGCTTCGGGACTGTTCAAGTAGGTCGCGAGCGCCTCGTCCTTGGCAGGATCGACGGTGGCCCGAAGCTGATGGACGTTGCGCACGTACTCGCCGTCCAGGCTCTTGGGATCGATCAGCTCGGCGCCTTCGTCGCCCTGCTTGTACATCTCGCCCTCGGTCGAGAAGTACACCTTGGACTTGACGATCTTGTTGTCTTCCTCGGCCACCCGGGCGTTGAACTCGAAGACGGGCAGGGGCTTTCCGCCGATCTTGGCCATGTTCATGCGGCCTTCGGACAGCTTGGGGGGCCTCTTGTTGGAGTCGGCGCCCGGCGCCAGGCAGGCCGCGAGCGAGAACGAACACACAATGGCCAATACAGCAGCTTTTCTCATGGCTTCTATTCTCACGCTCCTTCGGATGTCAGGTTTCGGGAACGACGCCGCGTGCTCTCGACGCCGTGACGGCGCGTGGCTTGCGCGTGGGCGCGGCCAGGGTTGCCGCTTCGGGCACCGGGCTTCATTATGCGACCCCGAGCCTTGGATCAACTCATGGACACCCTCGAAGCAATACGTACCTGCCGGGCGATGCGCTATCTGCGCAGCGATCCCGTCTCCGACCAGCTGATCTCCACTCTGCTGGAGGCAGCGGTGTGTGCACCCAGTCCCGGCAATTCCCAGGGCTGGGACTTTGTCGTGGTCACCGAGCCGGCCACGCGCCTGGCGCTCGCCGAAGTCATGCGCCCGGCCATCAAGGCGGTCCTCCCCGAAGTGCCGGTAGGGGGCGACGCGTCGCGTCGGCGAATGCTTGCGGCCGCGCATCATCTCGTCGACGGCATCGAGCGGGTGCCGGTGTGGATCTTCGTGTGCGGCAGGCCCGTCTATCCAGCGGCAGCGCCGAGCGAAGCCTGGATCGGTCCGGCGGTGTATCCGGCTGCGCAGAACATCCTGCTCGCGGCGCGCGCGCTCGGGCTGGGCGCGACCTTCACGACCTATCACATGCTCGCCGAAGCCGGCGTGCGAAAGATCCTCTCGCTGCCGGATGACGCGCGCATCGCCGTGGCCATTCCCGTGGGCTGGCCCGAGAAACCTTTCGGCCCCGTGCGACGGCGCCCGCTTCCGGACGTCGTTCATTGGCAGCGATGGTGATGCTCAGCGCCGGGCCAACGCCAGCGCACGCCAGTATTCCTTGCGCTCGGTGATGAGCAATTCGGCGGCCTGACCGGCGAAGGCCAGGAATTCCTGGTCGCCGCGCAGCGTGGCGGTTGCTTCGTCGTAGGCGGCCATGCTCTCGGCCGACCACAGATGAACGATCTCGCTCTCGGTGAAATTCTCGAACACGCCCTCGCTGCGAATGCCGTGCTTTTCGAACAGGCGAACCAGCTCGGCAGCGTTCTCGGCGACCTTGCGGCGGTTCTTGGGAGCCACGACGAGCCGGGTGACGATGCGAATCATGAAAGCCTCCATGGCCGCTCCGCGGCGGCGTAGCGGGCCGATTAGAGCGCTGGTCCGCCGCGTTGGAAAGACGCGGGCCTCTGCTTGCTTGGACGGCTGACCGAATCCACTGTGCGCGAGTTTGCGAGCGAGGGACATCATGAGCGAGACGGGAAAGCTGAAGGACAGGATCGCACTGATCACCGGAGGCGGCACCGGGATCGGCGCCGCCATGGCTGCCGAGTTCGCACGCGAAGGGGCCCGCGTCGTGATCTGCGGCCGGCGCCGGGCGCCGCTGGAAGAGACCGCTACGGCGCTGCGCACTGGCGGCGCCAGCATCGAAGCCGCCGTCTGCGACGTCGCCCGCGAGGGCGAGATCGAAGCCCTGATCGTTCGCATTGCCGACCGGCACGGAAGGCTCGACATCCTGGTCAACAACGCCTTCCAGATGTCGGCCGCGCCCATCGCCTCGATGACGACGCAGGCCTGGAAGGAGAGCTTCACGGTGGCGCTGGATGCCGCGTTCTTCGCGATGCGCGCGGCACTGCCGCGCATGGCTGCGCAAGGCGGCGGCGTCATCCTGAACATTTCCTCCACCGCCGGCCATGCCGGCGCGCACTCGCTGGCCGGCTACGGCTCGGCCAAGGCGGGCCTGGAGAACCTGACGCGCATCGCCGCGATCGAAGGAGCACCTGGGCGTGTGCGCGTCAACGCGCTCGCTCCGGGATGCATCGGCACGCCAGGAACGCTCGAAGCCTTCGCCGCTCCGGCCGCGCGGCGCGCGATGGAACGCTTGATCCCGCTGGGGAGGTTCGGGGCGCCCGAGGAGGTGGCCCGCGCCGCACTTTTCCTCGTCAGCGACGATTCCTCGTTCGTGACGGGGGCGTGCCTGGTGGTCGACGGAGGGCAGCGGGCGTCGCTGGGTGCACCCATCATCGAAGAAGGATTCACTCATTGAGCCCGCGCTCGTGACACGCGACTTCGTCTCGTGCTATCGGTGCCCGCGTGACGAACGCACGTTGGGCTTCGAGTGTTTCCGACGCCGCCGACATCGGCGATGCGGTGGCGCAGACCGTCGGTGATATCCGGCGTCAGCTGGGCGGCGACGAGCCGGATCTGGTCATCGCCTTCGCTTCGCCGCATCACGAGGCGCATTTCCCTGCCATTCCCGATTTCGTCCAGCCCGAGCTGGGCGGACAGTTCTTCGGCTGCACCGGCGGCGGCGTCATCGGTGGTGGGCGCGAGGTCGAATCGCGTCCCGGCTTTTCCTTGAGCGCGGCGGTACTGCCGCGTGTGCGAGTCCTGCCGTTCCATCTGACCGATCGCGATCTGGCCGAGCTCGGTGCTCACGCCGACCGCTGGGCCAAGCGGCTCGGCGTCAGTGCAGACGAGGACCCGCAGTTCGTGCTGCTTCCCGATCCCTTCAGCTGCGACGTCGAGCGGCTGCTCTCGATGCTGGATCAGCTGTATCCGTGCTCGCCCAAGATCGGCGGTCTGGCCAGCGGCGCTCGCACCGCCGGCGGCAATGCACTGTGGGCCGACGGACGAATTCATTCCGAGGGCGTGGTCGGTCTGGCCCTCGTCGGTGACCTGGTCATCGACACCCTGGTTGCACAAGGGTGCCGGCCCGTGGGCGAACCGATGTTCGTCACGCGCTGTCACGACAACAGGATCTACGAGCTCGACGGCCGCCCGCCGCTGGACGTGCTGCGCGACCTCTACGAGCGCTGCGACGAGGACGACCGGCTGCTCATGCAGCATTCCCTGTTCCTGGGGCTCGTCATGGCGCCGCTGCGTGAGAACTACCGGCGCGGCGATTTCCTCATCCGCAACATCTTCGGCATCGATGCAGAGTCCGGAGCGCTGGCCATCGGTGCGGCAGTCCACGACAACGAGGTCGTTCAGTTCCACCTGCGCGACGTCATCACTTCGGCCGAAGATCTGAGCGAGCTTCTCGGCCGTTATCGGCTCGACCACGACGGCGCCGAGCCGGTCGGCTCACTACTGTTCTCGTGTCTGGGCCGTGGCAAGGGCTTCTACGGCCACGCCGACCACGACACCGACGCGTTTCGCGCGTTTCTCGGTCAGGTGCCGCTCGGCGGCTTCTTCTGCAACGGAGAGATCGGCGCCGTGCACGGCACCACGTTCCTGCACGGCTACACTTCTTCGTTTGGACTGTTTCGGCAAAAAGCGCGGCCATAAACACAGACGACGAGCGCATCACCCGAATGTTGCGCGACACGAGCTGTCGGCCTGTCAAAGCACGCAACGATGCGCTCAGCCGAAACGGCGCCCCCGAGCCGAGATCATGTGAAGGTTTTGCGGATGCGGTCGATGGCTTCTTCTACCTGGTCGCGGCGCGCGAAGCTGGAGAGGCGCAGGTAGCCCTCGCCGCAGGCGCCGAAGCCTGCACCTGGAGTGCACACGACGTGCGCGCGCGAAAGCAGGGCGTCGAAGAAGTCCCAGGAGCCCATGCCGTCGGGAGTTCGCAGCCAGACGTAGGGGGCGTTGATGCCGCCGAACAGCTGCATGCCGGCCTGCGAGAGGCCTTCGCGGATCAGGCGCGCGTTGGACATGTAGTAGTCGATGCGTTCGCGGACCTGGGCGCGGCCCGCATCCGTGTAGATGGCGGCAGCGCCGCGCTGGACGGGATAGGAGACGCCGTTGAACTTGGTCGTGTGTCGGCGCATCCACAGGCGATGAAGATCGACGCGGGTACCGTCGGCAGCGGCGCCGGTCAGGGGCTTGGGCACGACCACGTATGCGCAGCGCGTTCCGGTGAAGCCTGCGGTCTTGGAGTAGCTGCGAAACTCGATGGCGACTTCGCGAGCGCCCGGCACCTCGTAGATGGAGTGCGGGATCTGCGGGTCGGTGATGAAAGCCTCGTAGGCGGCATCGAACAGCAGGACCGCGTCGTTCTTGTGCGCGTACTCCACCCAACGCGCAAGATCCTGACGGCTGGCGACGGCGCCGGTCGGATTGTTGGGAAAGCACAGGTAGACCAGGTCCACCCTCTGCTTCGGCGGCTCGGGTAGAAAGCCATTGTCCGCCGTGCAGGGCAGATAGACGAGATTGGCGTACTTGCCCGACGCGTCGGCGACGCCGGTGCGGCCGGCCATCACGTTGGTGTCGACGTAGACGGGATAGACGGGGTCGGGGATGGCGACTCGCGCGTCCACGGAGAAGATTTCCTGGATGTTGCCGCTGTCGCACTTGGAGCCGTCGGAAATGAAGATCTCGTCGGGCTCGATGTCGACCCCGCGCGCGGCGAAATCGTGCTTCGCAACCGCCTCGCGCAGGAAGTCGTAGCCCTGCTCGGGGCCGTAGCCGCGGAACCCCTGGTCGGTCTCCATCTCGTCGACGCCGGCGCGCATCGCTTCGCAGATGGCCGGTGCCAGCGGCAGGACGACGTCGCCGATGCCGAGTCGCAGGATGCGGGCATCGGCATGCTCGGCCTGGAACGCGCGCACGCGCCGCGCGATCTCCGGAAACAGGTAGCCTGCGGAAAGCTTGAGGTAGTTGTCGTTGATGCGGGCCATGCTCGGCTTTCTCCTGCGCTGCGAAGGCGCGGAACTTAGCCGGGGAAGGTCAGCCCTTCAATTGGCCGCCGGTGCCCTGGCGACCGCATGCCTCTCGAGAACGACCCCACCTTTCATGACGGCGCGGATCCGCGACAGTGCCGCGATCTGGAAGCTCGGATTGCCCTCGACCAGAAGCAGGTCGGCGCGCTTGCCGGGCGCGACGATGCCGAAGTCCGGATCCTCGCTCTTTTGCAGGAAGCGCGCTGCATCCAGCGTTGCCGCGCGAATGACGTCGGCGGGCGTCATGCCGGTCTCGATCAGCAGTGCCATCTCACGGTGCAGGCCCGGGCCCGGAAAGACGCCCGACTGCGTATCGCTGCCTGCCAGGATCGTCACGCCCGCTTCTCGCAGCGCGCGGATGTTGTCGCGCCACTGACGGCGCTGGGTGCGCAGCTTGTCGAAGTACTGGCGGAAGATCGCCGGGACGCCGTCGGCGGGAACGGCCTCGAAGGCGGCCAGAATCTCGGGAGCGACGGTTTCCACCTCCAGTGCCGAAGGTTCGCGCGTGCGCTGTCCGACCAGCGCGTAGTTCTCGAACACGCCCATGGTGGCCACCATCGGAATCTTGAAGGCGGCCACGCGCGCAACGTCGGCGGGCGAGAGCACGTCCTTGTAGATCATGTGCATGTAGGCATCGATGCCGGACTCGCCGGCATCGATGGCGTCGGCCAACGTGCCGATGTGTGCGACCGCGCGCAGGCCTCGCCGGTGTGCCTCGTCGACGATGGCTCCGAGCAGCTCGCGGCGGATGCGCGGCGCGCCGTCGGGAATGCTGTCCACGGCGACCTTGATGAAGTCGGTCGACTCGCCATGCAGCTCGGCCACCGCCTCACGGGCTCTCTCGGGCGAATCGATCTGACGCACGGCCTGGCCGCGCACGTACCAGCGGATCCACCACGGGGCCAGAGAGTCGATGACGGGGACCGGATGACCGCCGTCGGCGGTGAGCATGGGGCCGGCCGTGAAGATGGCGGGGCCGAGCAGCTTGCCAGCAGCGACGTCGTCGCGGCGGTCGTACGCCTCCGACGCCAGATCGGCCGGATCCAGGACCGTGGTCACGCCGCAGTACAGATACGACTGCAGGTTGCGATCGGGGTCGGGAAACTCGTTGGCCCAGGGCGGTGCCGAGCTGTTGCCGACGTGCCCATGACTGTCGATGAGGCCAGGAAGCAGCGTCGCGCCGCTTGCATCGATGCGCCGCGTTCCCTCGGGAGCCGTGACGCTGCCCTGCGCGCCGATGGCCACGATGCGATCGCCCGAGATCAGCACGTCCACCCCGGCGTTCATGTGGCCGGTGGCCACATCCAGGACGCTGGCGCGTGTGAACAGGACGTGCGGCTCGCGCTTTGCCGGCATCGTCACGAGCGGCGGCCGGCTCTCGCAGGCTGCGACGGCCAGGCAGGCAAGGGCAGTGAGGATGCGCAGGTTGAGCTTCACGTCCCTTTCTCCGTGGCAGTGACGGGCAATGCGAGAGGCTGCTTGCCAGCTTCCAGCACCGGCACGATCCAGAAGCGATCGCCGTCGAACCAGAACAGCGCCGACTGCTCGAATCGGCGCGCCAGCTCGCAGGCATCGGCCTGCGAGGCAGCGATGGCGACGCCCACTTCGCGATGCAGGCCCTCGGGCGAGGTTCCGTCGGCGCGAAGGAAGCGCATTCCGCGCGCGACCACGGCATCGTCGAGCTGCTCGGCTCGCAGGTGATTCTCGGCCTCGCCGACCTGGCGGCCACGCGGATTGGCCGCTGTCACCACCGCAAACGTGTGGCCGAGGCCGAGCTCGCGCAGCGTTCCCCTGTCGGAAGCCTCGAGCGGCTTGCGCAGGTCGAAGCGCATGACCCCGTCGCGATAGATCTCGAGCACCGTGTCCGGATAACGCGCCCAGCTCGGGTCCCCACGACGCGCCGGCTCGGTCACGGGCTCTGCATAACAAAGAGGCGCGCAGTCGGGAAGGAGAGCGGCGGTGGATGGCGGCTTCGATGGAAGCGAGGTTGTGGTAGGCTTGCGGGCCATGGCGAACGCATCCATCCAGGCCGGCCGCAATGAGTTGTGCCCATGCGGCAGCGGCAAGAAGTTCAAGCGCTGCTGCGCTGCTCCCGAGGCCGAGCAGTCCGATGCCGCCGGCAGCTTTTTCGGCATCGCCGCAGGCATCACGGCGATCATGCTGGTGATCGCCGTCGTGGCGGTGGCCCGTTCCTTCCTGGAAGAAGCGCCCGAGCGGGTGTGGTCAGCCGAGCATGGGCATTGGCACACGGTCAGCGGCGGCAGCGGCGACGGCGGCGAGAGCGCTTCGAACGAGCCCGGTCCCGGCAAAGTGTGGAACGAGGAGCACGGCCACTACCATGCGGCGGGGGCCACCAGCGAAGGCGGTCCCGGCAAGGTCTGGAACGAGGAGCATGGCCACTACCACGACGCCGCCGGTGGCGAGCCGATGAAGGAAGCGTCCAAGCCGGTTGCCAACCCGCTGCAGGAACGTCAGCGGCATCTGGCCGAGAGCGCGCGCGAAGCGGCAGGCGCCGCCAAGAAGTAGGGCGCGATCGACGCTGCATCCGGCCCGCGGAGCCGTCGTGACGCGTCTTTCTTATTGCCGGCGCGGGTATCGCCGGCGCAGCGGTTCGTACCAGGAAAGCGTCAAAACGCCGTTCAGCCCACTCCGTGCAACCGGCGCGGGTTGTCGACCATCATCGTCTGAAGCTGTTCGTCGCTGGCGCCGCAGGCGCGAAGCCACGGCAGGATGTTTTCGTAGACGTGGCTGTAGCCCCAGCCCCCGTTGGCCTTGTAGCAGGTCTTCCAGCCGACCTCCGATCCGAGAAGGATACGGTTGGCGTAACCCTTCCCCACCAGCTCCATGACCGTGGCGACCTCGATGCGGTCGGGCGTGAATCCGCGGCCTGGGCCGATCGCTTCGCACATCTCTTCGTGTCCGAAGTGATCGTAGGAGACGAAGCCGACTCCTCGCTGCAACAGACGTTCGGCCGTGTGGGCCTCGAACAGGCCGAGATGGGAGGGGTAGACCTTGCCCAGGTCGGCGCCCTCGCGCTCCAGGATCTCGATGTAGGTGTCGAAGTGATCCACGGGAGACTCGCCGTAGATGGTCAGATGGGCGTTGGGATGCAGCGTCAGCGATGCGCCGGTGGCGCGCTGCGCACGCGCCGCGGCACGCAGGACTCGTTCCTCGTGCGGCTGAAACGCAACGTCGGGCATCCCGCTCAGGCCGATCTCGCCGATGTTGCCGGCCTTGACGCCGGTGGCGTCGATGCCTTCGGTCAGCTCGCGGATCATGATGTCGGCCAGCTCTTCGACGCTCTTGCCGGCGATGTGGGGCGGGTGCGCTCCCTGGATGTACCAGCCGGTGGACGCGACGATGTGAAGGCCCGTGGCGCTGGCAATCTGCTGCAGCGCCTCGACGTTCCTGCCGATGCCCTCCAGGTCCATGTTGATGATGGCGCCGCCGCCATGCTTCTTGAACTCGGCGACTTCGCGCGTGGCCAGCTCGATGTCGTCCTGGATCAGGTTGCGTTTGAACCCGAGCCCGTTGCGGCGGATGCGGCCGACGTTGTCGAGCGAGAACTCGGCCTCGGCGGCTGCCCGTCCTTCGGGATCCTGCGGCGGCATGAACCAGCAGGAGATGTCCAGGGTCAGGTGGACGTGCGACATGGTGCCGCCGAGGTCGGCGGCGTCGATGGGGCCGAGAACGGTGTTGACGGTGGCCACGTTGACTCCTTTCGCGGCGAAGTGCGCGCGACAGCTTCGGTTTCTGCAATCACGCCCGGCGCTCCGTGCGACGCGATCCGTGCATCGTGCCGCCTGCGCCGATTGGCCACCAGACGGCCGACCCGCGGTGGACACGCACCGGCAGCGGCCCCATAATCGGCCGCGACTGAAACAAGTTCTAGCCAGTCCTGCAAGCGCCGCGGCCGCCTCGGCACGGCCCGGCCGGACAGCCGCAGCCCCGGAGGACGCTCATGCCCAACCAGCGCATCCCGCTTCCGCCCTATCCCAACGGCTGGTTCGCCGTCAGTCATTCCGACGAGCTCGAACCGGGCCAGGTCAAGACCGTGCACGCGCTGGGACGCGACTTCGTCGTCTACCGCGGAGACAGCGGTCAGGCTTTCGTCATCGATCCGTACTGCGCGCATCTCGGTGCGCATCTCGGCGTGGGCGGCACGGTTCACAACGATCAGATCCGATGCCCGTTCCACGGCTGGTGCTACGACGGCACGAGCGGGCGATGCGTCTCCATACCCTACACCGAGAAGATCCCGAGCAAGGCGGGCGTGGGCGCGTATCCGGTCTGGGAGAACAACGGCTTCGTCTTCGTCTGGCAGCACGCCGAGGAAAAGGAGCCGGACTGGACGCCGGACGTCGTCGAGGAGCTCGCCGATCCTGCCTACTACCTTTGGGGCAAGCGCGAGTGGACCATCGCCTCGCATCCGCAGGAGGTGATGGAGAACGGCGTGGACATCCAGCATTTCTTCACGCTACACGGATGGAAGGCGCGCTCGATCGACTGGCAGCCGCATGGCCATCGCTACACGCTGCGCATCGACGTCGATCCTGGCGAGGAAGGGCAGGCGGCCACGGCGCAGAACGCGACCGACGTCGACTCCTTCAACTCGGGCCCGTCATTCACCTGCACCCGCGTTCGCGGTCCGATGACGGGGATCGCGATCAACGTGCTGGTGCCGCTGGAGCCGGAGAAGCTGCTGATCCAGCACCGTTACTACGGTCACACCGGCTCGGCGCCCGAAGTCGTCGAAGGCTTCTTCACCAACTACATTCGTGACTACGAGCTGGACGTTCCGATCTGGAACGCCAAGATCTATCGTCCGATCCCCGTAATAGCCGAGAACGACGGTCCGTACGTACGGTATCGTCGCTGGTTCTCGCAGTTCTACTCGAAGGCTCCCGAGCAGGTCTCGGCCTGAGAATGCCGGCCTTTGCTGGCAATACCGCGCTGGTGACGGGCGGCGGCACCGGAATCGGGCTGGCGTGCGCGAGAGCGGTCGTCGAGGGCGGCGGCAGCGTGATGCTGGCGGGCCGGCGGCGCGAGCCGCTGCAGGCGGCGGCCGAGCAGCTCGGAGCGCGCGCGGCCTGGATCGAATGCGACGTCACCAGCGACGCATCGGTCGATGCGGCAGTTCAGGCTGCACTCGACCGCTTTGGGGCTCTCGGCCTGGCCGTCAATTCGGCCGGCATGGGCATGGCAGGAAAGATCACGTCGCAGACCACCGAAATGTTCGCCGCCGTGCTCGACACCAACCTTACCGGCGTCCTTCGCTGCATGCGTGCCGAGGCACGCGCGATGGAAAAGACGGGCGGCGGCAGCATCGTCAACATCAGCTCGATCGCTGCAGTGCTGACGCATCCGTGGATGTCCGCCTATTGCGTATCCAAGGCCGGCGTCAACATGCTCACGCGTTGCGCGGCCGACGAGCTCGGAGAGCGCGGTATTCGCGTCAACGCCGTGATGCCGGGTCTCGTCGACACCGAGCTGGCAACGTTCCTCGTTTCCAATGATGCGGCCGTGCAGGAATACCTGCGCCGCATGCCGCTCGGGCGCACGGGCAAACCGCAAGACGTGGGCGCTCTAGTGGCGTTCCTGCTCAGCGACGACGCCAGCTGGATCACCGGTCAATGCCTGGGCGTGGATGGCGGCCATACCCTTCGCCAGGGCCCCGACCTCGTCGAAGTCTTCCGTCCCATGCTCGGCGAATGAAAGGGGTCAGGCGCCTTTTTCAGGAAGGTGCCTGACCCCTTTTTCTTTTCGCAGCTCGTGCAGCCAGGTGCGTTCGCGGCGTCCGTCCTCGAGGACCCACATCGGCCGGACCCGATCCTCGAAGCCGCGTTCTTTCAGCTCGCCGAGGAACACGCGTGCATCGGCGCGCAGGCTCTCCGTCAGCAGAATGCGGCCGTTGCCGGCAAGATGCGCGTCCAGAAACTCGGCAAGCGGCTGGTAGTGCGAGGGGTCGTAGACGATGTCCGCGGCCAGGATGAGGTCGAACTGCTGGCCGAGCTCGTCGCGGGTGAAGTCTATGCGCTCGACGTGGCAATCGTCGATCTTCGCGGCCGCAAGGCTGGCGCGCACGAACTGCAGCGGCTCGTCGAGGTAGTCCGCGAACAGCACCATCGCGCCGCCGGCAGCAGCCGCGTACCCGGACAGCCCGAGGCCGCATCCCAGATCCAGCGCCCGCACGCCGTGCAGAGCCGGTCCGCTCAGCAATGCCGCAGCGATCGCGCGCGCGCCAGTCCAGACGATGGCCCAATAGGGCGGATCGGCGA
>DASPNH010000108.1:0-6392 GCA_035626675.1 Binatia bacterium | reverse complement strand
GCGTCCCGCCTATGGGGCTATGTCCGCCGAGGTATGGCGGAAAGGCTGTGGAAGCAGTGGCTGCATGGGGCGCTCCGCTGTCGGCTCGAGCCAATCCGCCGCGTGGCGAGAATGATCCGCGAGTATTGGTACGGGGTCATCAACGCCGCGACGTCGGACATCACCAACGCCATGTCCGAGTCGGTGAACTCCCGGATCCAGCGCATCAAGAAGCGCGTGTGGCTTTCGCAGCCGTCCCCGGTTCCGCGAAGCCATCCTCTTTCACCTCGGCGGCCTCGATCTCTGTCCGCAGTCACTGCACGCCACCCACTCGAAGCCCTGAAGCTCCAAGAATGGTAGGCCCGTCAGGCAGGCGGCGGGCAGTAGTGCATCTGATCGAGACCGCGGCGTATTCGGAGCGAAGAGCCTGCCGGCTTATGGGTCAACCGCGATCGACGCAGCGCTATACGGCACGGGCCGAGGGAGCGCGAGAGCGGCGGTTGCGTGCCCGAGTGGTGGCTTTGGCAGGGCGTCATCCGCGGTATGGCTATCGTCGGCTGACACAGGAACTGCGGCGCCAGTCGTGGAAGGTCAACCGCAAGCGCGTGCGCCGGATCTGTCGCGAAGAAGGCCTCAAGATCACCGTTCGAGCCAGGAAGCGCCGCCGCGTCGGTCACAGTGCGAATGGCTGCGCGCGGCTGCGTGCCGAGCGAAAGAATCATGTCTGGAGCTACGACTTTGTATTCGATCAACTGGACAGTGGAAGAGCTCTCAAGCTGCTGCCGATCGTCGACAACTTCACGCGAGAGTGTCTGGCCATTGAGGCAGGACACAGCATTACGGCCGGTCGGGTGATCGAGATCCTCGATCAGCTCGTGGCCAAGCACGGTGCGCCCAAGTTCATTCGCTCGGACAATGGGCCGAGTTCATCGCTCGTGCCGTGCAGGAGTGGCTGGCGGCGAAGGGCATCGGAACGGCCTTCATCGAGCCAGGTAGTCCTTGGGAGAACGCGTACAGCGAGTCGTTCAACAGCCGCTTTCGCGACGAAGTGCTCGACCGCGAGGTGTTTACCTCGCTGCTCGAAGCCCGCACGATCATCGAAGAGCATCGTCGCCACTACAATGATGAGCGGCCGCACAGCGCACTCGGCTACGCCACACCGACAGAGTTCGCACGTCAACACCAGGCTATGGAAGCTGCCGGCGCATGGAAAGGCGCTGAGAGGCGCGTCTTCCCACACGCCTTGGAAAACGCCCTCCGCCCGCCACCCGCGTTTCCCACATCTCCCACAGCCTCTGCTGCTGAGACAATAGGAGCTGGAGTGGGGTGAACCCTGCTCCCATCATTGACCGACTAACATATCGGCCGGTACGAAAATCGGGGGCACGTCATCGCGCCGACTGCCGTTCTGATACGATCCGATCAGGACGAAAGAATGTTTCAGACAGTTGCCCTCGAGGTCTTGCTGATTTTTTTGCTTGTGGTCGCAAATGGCGTGTTCGCTATGAGCGAGATTGCGTTGGTAACGGCGCGCAAAACACGACTGCAACAGATGGCTCGGCGCAGTGAGCGCGCGGCTAGCGCGTTGCGGCTGCTTGCTAACCCAGACCGCCTGCTGTCTACGGTTCAAGTGGGAATTACGTTGATCGGCGTGTTTGCTGGTGCGTTTGGAGGAGCGACGATCGCGGAACAAATTGACGTCCGCCTGGAACGAATACCGGCTTTGGCCCCATACAGTGAGGTCGTTGGCGTTGCTGTGGTCGTTCTAGGAATTACCTACTTGTCTCTTGTTATTGGCGAGCTTGTACCGAAGAGGTTGGCGCTGAATGCGCCCGAACGCGTAGCGACCGCAGTGGCTCCGGCGATGACTGTCCTCTCTCGAATCGCGGCTCCAGCGGTGTGGCTATTGACCGTGTCAACAAAGGCGATGCTCCGGTTGCTTCGCGTTAAAGAGTCGAAAGAGCCGCCCGTGACGGAGGAGGAGCTTAAGGCACTACTTCGGTTAGGAACGAAGGCAGGTACGATCGCGCCAGAGGAGCGTGAAATCGTGGAGCGTGTTTTTCGTCATGGTGAGCGGCCCGTTACCGCGGTGATGACACCGCGTGTCGATGTTGAGTGGCTGGACGTGAGAAGGCCTCTGGAGGAGCTGCGCGAACAGGTTGCGGCGAGCAACCATAACTGGTTTCCGGTCGCGGCCGAACGAGTCGACGCGATCAAAGGAATGGTGCGCGGTAAAGATTTGTGGGCAACGAGCGTCACGAATAGCGCGCATGTAGCAGAAGTGATTCGGCAGCCGCTATTCGTTCCGAAGAGCGCGTCGGCATTCTCTGTTCTTCAACGCTTCAAGGAAGTGCGCATTCACGTGGCTGTCGTGACCGACGAGTTTGGCGGCGTCGAAGGGATCGTTACTCCCATAGACGTCCTGGAGGGTCTAGTGGGCGAGCTTCCCGAGGTAGGCGACCTCGAGGAGCCCATGATCGTGCGGCGGAGTGATGGCTCATGGTCGATCGACGCGACGACTGATCTGGATGAGGTGAAGATGATGCTCGGCGTTGACTTTCTTCACGGACAGAAGACCTCCTACCAGACAATTGGCGGCTATGTGGTAGAGCAGTTGCGGCAACGACCCAAAGTGGGTGAGTCTTTTAAGGCCGGAAACTTGCGATTTGAAGTATTGGACACGGATGGGCGACGGATCGATCGGGTACTGGTCAGCGTGGACGCTGACGATAGCCCATCTACTTGAGCCGTGCTTTCGTCGGCCTGACACGGTACGTTCCAATAACTGATGCCGCCGTTTGCGCTGAGCGTGCAGGTACGCGGAGCCTCATGGAAAGCGTGCGCTCACGGCAGCCGTGATTCGTTGACCTAAGGAACCTCTGAACAAGTCCCGGTTCGGCGATGCTGTGGAAAACGAAGTTGTCGCCGATACTACGTCAACGCCGAAGAGTGGAGACGCGAGTGGCAAAACAGCAGACGTTTGCAGGGTTGGCGTGGCAGAACAAGGGCAAGCAGACCAAGCGTGAACGGTTTCTCGCTGAGATGGACGCGATCATCCCTTGGCAGGAGTTGCTCGGACTGATCGAGCCGCACTACCCGAAAGCCGGGAACGGCCGTCCTCCGCTGGGACTGGAGAAGATGCTGCGCATCTACTTCCTCCAGATCTGGTTCAACCTCTCCGACCCTGGCGCTGAAGAAGCGCTATACGACAGCGAATCGATGAGACGGTTCGCGAAGATCGAGTTCGCGGTGGACAAGGTTCCGGACGAGAGCACGATCCTGAACTTCCGGCACATGCTCGAAGAGCACGACCTCGCCAGAGCGATGTTCGAGTGCATCAACGGTCTGATGGAGAGTAAGGGGCTGCTGCTGCGCTCCGGGACGATCGTGGATGCCACCATCATCGCCGCGCCGAGTTCGACCAAGAACGCAACCGATAGTCGCGATCCTGAGATGAAGCAGACGAAGAAGGGCAACAACTGGCACTTTGGAATGAAGCTTCATGTCGGAACCGACACTCGCGGCGTGGTGCACAGCGTGACTGCCACCCACGCCGCGTCAGCCGACATCACGCAGATGGAGACACTGCTCCACGGCAAAGAGCGCACGATCTTTGGTGATCAGGCCTACTGGAAGGAAGCAGACCGACAGAGGTTCCGTGCTGCCGGCGTCCGCTATCGCGTGAATAGGCGCGGCACCGCGCAACGACCACTGACCGCGCATCAGAAGAAGATCAATCGGAGTCGCTCGCGAACCCGGGCCCGAGGAGAGCATGCCTTCCGAATCGTCAAGCAATTGTGGGGATTCGCCAAGGTGCGGTATCGCGGGATCGCGAAGAATGCCGCACGCGCGTTGACGTCGTTCGCGCTTGCAAATCTGTACTTGATGCGTCGATCTATCGTTCCTCACCAGCCGTGGTGTCTCTGATCGCCGCCAAATCTGAGTAGCGCACAATCAAATCCGCAAAAAACGCGGACCATGCAGCCACGCAGTCGCTCCTTATCTCGGTGTCATCGCACTATCGTGAGCGAATCGGCAGGTTGTTCAGAGGTTCCTTAGGCGGACCGAACGGCGCTCTCCGCAGGCTTTGACGTGCGAGAGCACGCGCTCACCGACAGCGAGGACACCACGCGCTCGACGTCAGCACCCACGCTGCGGTTCGGATAGAATTGCCACGTGAGTGAAACGCTCTCGCTAGACATCTCCCGCTCTCCAGATCCTGTCATCGAGGCCTACAAAAGGGACGTCGATCGAACGTTGATTCGGGAGAACCTAAAGAAGTCGCATGAGGAGCGGGTTCTCGCGTTGGAATCAGCGCTAGAGGTCGTTCTCGAAGTTAGACGTGCCGGCAAGGCGCTGCGGGGCGAGCAGAAATAATGCAGTTCAAGACGCTCCTTGTGGCTTTGGCCGCGAACAACGCGGAATTCGTCATAATCGGTGGGCTCGCGGCGACGCTTCACGGCTCGGCGCGTGTCACGTACGATCTTGACGTAGTCTATAACCGTACGCCCGAGAACCTCGCGAAAATAGTTGCTGCATTGTCGCCCTATCAGCCGTACCTGCGCGGCGCGCCGGAAGGCTTGCCGTTCAAGTTCGATGTCGAGACCTTGAAACGCGGATTGAATTTCACATTCACCACATCCGTCGGCCCGATCGACCTTCTGGGCGAACTCTCCGGCATCGGTAGTTATGAGGCCGTCCGTGGGCGAGCGAACACCGCAACAATGTTTGATGGCACATATCTGTTTATCGATCTCGAGGGGCTCATCACGTCCAAGAAAGCCGCTGGCCGCCCGAAAGATTTGGAGACAATCGCGGAACTCGAAACGATACGCGAAGAGCGGCGGCCGTCGTGAGTGTCGGCTGCCCAACTTCGAGCTCAAGCTGTCGGCGGGCTCGTGTCCGGCCCGGCAGCCGAGCTGCCTACCGATCCTGAACCTGGCACGGCGTCACGCCGGCCGCAGGCGCCGGGTTACGTCTCCGCGCGTGCTCGGCGGCGGCCGTCGCGCCGCGCGGTTCCTTGCACGTGAAGCCCGCCGCAGCTTAGCTCGTGTACCGTTGGGCTGACGCAAAATACGCGGATGAACATCATGGGTGAAGATCAGATTCTCGCCGAGATCGCTCGTCTGGCGACGGCCATGCGACAGCCGGTGCCCTCCGGTTGGGGCCCATACGAATATCTCTTCGCGTGCGGCGAATTCAGGCGACTTGAGAACCTGCTAGTGTAGTGATTCAGAAATAGCTATACAGATGAGCGTTGCAAGGCTTTGCGTGCTTTTTCGATCTTCTCGAGGATCTCGGCGCCTTCCGCTCTCCACACGTATCGCTTCGGGACGAGGTTCCGCTCGGCGAGGTAGTCAGTGATGGCGGTGGTCAGTTCGCCCACGCCTGTGAAGCTCTCTTCGCGGATGGCGTCTTGCGTGAGATCGCGAAAGAATCGCTCCACAAGATTCATCCACGAACTCGAAGTGGGAGTGAAGTGAGGAATGATTCGGTCGACACCGTGGGTCGTTCGGTTTCGCGCGTTGCGCCATTTGAGCCACGATCTGACCTTCGGATGTTTGTGGGTTCCGTAGTTGTCCACGATCAGATGAAGAGTGACATCCGACGGCATCTCCTGGTCCAGTTGCTTGAGGAACGCGAGCCACTGCACGTTCGTGTGTTCGGGCGCAATGTAGCTGGCGATCTTGCCATCCAGGTAGTTGAGGGCAGCGAACAGCGTGATCGTGCCGTGCCGGATGTAATCGTGAGTCCGCGTGCGAATATGCCCTGTTTTCAGAGGCAGGCCCGGCTGGGTTCTCTCAAGCGCCTGACACTGGCTCTTCTCATCGCAGCACAGAACCAAGGCCTTGGCCGGTGGATGCAGGTAAAGGCCGATCACGTCCCAGAACTTTGCCTCGAAATCGGGATCGTTCGATAGTTTAAAGGTGCGAGTCAGGTGAGGCTTGATGTCATTGCTGCTCCACAGCCGCTGAACTGTGGCCGGTGACACGCCGGTCTCACGAGCCATCGTGCGCACACTCCAGCGTGACCTTTTTGCCGGCGGGCGCGTGGCCCCGACGATCACACGTTCACGTTTCTCGGCGGAAATCGACGGCTTGCGCCCTCGGCCACGGGCATCGGTGAGTCCCGCCAAACCGTTCATGCGGAAGCGTCTCTCCCACAGCGCCACTACCGGCCGGTTCACGCCAACTCGACTGGCCGTCTCCTCCTGCGTTGATCCTGCTGCACGCTCGAGAATGATCCGAGCCCGGCGAACTTCTCGTTGCGTCGCCGTCGACCGATTCAGTAGTCGGCGAAGCTCGGCTTGTTGCTCGGCAGAAACGATCAGTGGGCGAGCGGTTCGAGCCATGGTCACAGCCTACCAGGCTAGCACAACCTTGGATAGCTATTTGTGAGACACTACACTAGCG
>DASPNH010000107.1:0-2728 GCA_035626675.1 Binatia bacterium | reverse complement strand
CCGCAACCAGCTCGACGCGCGACGGCAGGAGCTTCTGGTTCAGCTTCCGCCGCAGCCGGTTCATGTGCGTGCGGACCCGGTGCGGCTGGCGCAGGTCCTCGTCAATCTTCTCGCCAATGCCTCGAAGTTTTCGGAGGCCGGTGCGCAGATCGAATTGATCGCCACCACCGAGGGCGACCACGCCGTCGTCGACGTGCGGGACCAGGGCGTGGGCATCGCGCCCGAGCACGCCGACACCGTTTTCGAGATGTTCACGCAGCTCGACCAGAGCCTGGAGCGCACTCAGACCGGCCTCGGGATCGGCTTGCCGCTGGCGCGGCGCTTGACCGAGATGCATGGCGGGCGTCTGGAGCTGCACAGTGAAGGGCCCGGAACGGGAAGCACGTTCACCGTGCGTCTGCCGCTGTCGGTGGATGGCGCGGCCATACCGGCGACCGCGACGACCGATCGTGGATCGACAGGTGCGCGCCGGGTCCTGGTCGCCGACGACAACGTCGACAGCGCCGAAACGCTGGCCACCATCCTTCGGATGCTCGGCCACGAGCCGTTCGTGACCCATGACGGCGAGGCGGCTGTCCAACGGGCCGCAGAAGTGCAGCCCGACGTCATCCTGCTCGACATCGGAATGCCGAAACTCAACGGCTATGAGGCATGCCGCCGCATCCGGTCGCAGCCCTGGGCGAGCGGCATCTGCATCGTCGCGCTGACCGGCTGGGGCCAGGACGACGCTCGCAACCGTACGCGCGAGGCCGGGTTCGACGCGCATCTGGTCAAGCCGGTCTCGCTGGACGAGCTCGAGCGCGCCATTGCCTCGCATCCCGGCGTCACAACAGCTCGTTGATCGCGTAGGCCGCCGCTTCACGCACACGCAGAAGCAGGCTGCGCCGGCGCCACTCCTCGAGCCGGATCTCCTTGCACCTGGGCATGTAGCGCTCGAAGACCGCATCCAGCCGCTTGGCCGTTGCCTCGTCAAGGATACCGACCGTCAGCTCGTCGTTGATCTCGAAGGACCGATCGTCGAAGTTGCTCGAGCCCACCGCGGACCACACGCCGTCGACCGTCACAACCTTTTGATGCAGGAGAGTGTGCGGATACTCGAACAGCCGCACGCCCAGCCGCAGAAGCTTGTCGAAGTTCCAGTGCCCGGCATGCTGCACCATCGGATTGTCGGACCCGCTCGTGGAAGGCATCATCACGCGCACGTCCACGCCTCGCGCCACCGCCTTTCCCAGCGCCTCGACCGCTTCGGGCTCGGGGATGAAATACGGGTTCTGTATCCACAGGCGCTTGCGCGCCAGGCAGATCACCGAGTGGTGCAGGATCTTGACCGCCGGCGCCGATCCCTCGGGCTTGGCGTAGACGACGTGCGCGCGCACCTCGCCCGCGTTCTCGAGCTCGGGAAAGACGTCGTCGCCGGCGATGAGCTCTCCGGTCTCGGCGCCCCAGTTCTCGCTGAACGCCGCCTGGACGCCGCCCACGATCGGCCCGCGCAGCATCACGCTGACGTCGGCGAAGTGCTCGCCATCCTCGGCGTCTCCCAGCCATGAGTCGACGACGCAGTGCCCGCCGACGAACGCGATACGGCCATCGAGGACGACGAGCTTGCGATGATCGCGCTCGTTGACCACGCCGATGTGCTTGAGGCTGTAGTCGTGGAAGCGTGCCAGCTTGCAGCCGGCCTCACGGAGCTGGCGCTGCGCGTCCTTGCCCATGCCGCTGCATCCGTTGGCATCGACGAGCACCCGCACCTTGACGCCGGCGCGCGCACGCTCGGTCATCACTTCGACCACGCGCTGCCCGAGCGTGCCCTCCTTCCACAGGAACGTCTCGAAGTGCAGGGTCTTCTGCGCCTTGCTCATGTGCTCGAGCAGAACGTCGAAGAACGCGCCGTTCTCCAGCACCTCGACCGAATTGCCTGCGACCGCGCTGCTCAGGGTCAGGCCTGCCAGGGATGGGATGAGATCGGCGATGGAACCGTCGCAGTCCAGATGCACCTTGGGCGCGCGGTGGCGCTTGATCGACCAGATGAAGATCACCAGCACGACGATGACGAGCATCATCGAGCCCATCACGATCATGACGGTATTCGGCGTCATCGGGGAGTTGGGCACAGCGCCATCGGCATTGCGTCGCAAAGCCGAACGGTACGTACGCACGAAGACGATGGCCTGCCTGCCGGCGGGCAGCAAGAGGAGACGTGGGCGGGTGCTCGCGGATCATCGACCCAGATCTCCCGCCGCGGGAAGCGAAGTCGATGGCGCGGCCGGCTCGCTGAATGTCGTCGATGCTCGAACGGGCGCGACGATCGAAACGGCATCGGGACATTCGGGCGTGCCTGACAAGCCCACTGCCACACGCAGAACCGCGAGGGCATCGGAGGCGGTGACCTTGCCGTTGCCAGTGAAATCGCAGACGACGAGCGGACAATCCCCGCTCCCCACTGCCCCTTTCAGGACGGCGAGCGAATCGCTCGCCGTGATCTCGCCGTCGCCATTGGCGTCTCCACACGACTGCGCCGGCTCCTCGGTCGTGGTCGTCGTCGGTGACGGCACTGTCGTCGTCGGTTCTATCGTAGTCGGCGGCGTCGGAAGGGTCGTCGTGGTCGGCTCGGGCGTCGTCGTGGTCGGCTCCGGCAGCGTCGTGGTCGGCTCCGGCAGCGTCGTGGTCGGCTCCGGCAGCGTCGTCGTCGTCAGGTCCGACAGCGTCGTCGTCGTCAGGTCCGACAGCG
>DASPNH010000106.1:0-4755 GCA_035626675.1 Binatia bacterium | reverse complement strand
CGTTTGGTGCGGCGTAGGAGTCGCGGATCCGCGCGCGCTGCATCCACGGTAAGAAACGTTTCACGTGAAACATCAGTGCTGATTCTTTCGCAGTTTCAGCAGGAGGCGAGACTCCCCGCCTTGCGGCAATTGAACCCGTAGCTCCTCGATCACGGACAGGTCGGCCATTTCCAAACTTTCCGGGTCGGTTCCCGGTGTCGTCATGACGACCAGATGGCCGCCTGGCGCGAGAAGGCGGTGGGCCAGAGCCGGCATCCGTTCCGGCGAGCGGAATGCGCGTGAGACGACGGTTCGAAACCGGCGGCCGCTACCCGCAACCTTCTCCGCGTCCATTTCGACAATCTCCAAATCGAGCCCCAATACTCGCCTGGCCTCGTGCAGGAAGCTGCACTTTCTGCGGCTCGACTCGATCAGGGTGAAGCGTAAAGCAGGGTCTGAGATGGCCAACGGGATCCCGGGCAATCCCGCTCCCGTTCCCAGATCGGCAACGCTTCCGGCAGGCAGCAGTGGGCGCACGGTCAGTGAATCCAGGATGTGTAGCCGCATGGCGGAATCGCGCGGGATGGTCGTGAGACCGGCAGTTCGGTTCCATCGATAGAGCAGGTCCAGGTAGGTGAGCAGTCGCTGACCTGTCCCCTCGTCGATGACGGTCCCAAGGGTCTCGGCCCCGCTGATCAGCCCGGCCAGCTCGCCGTCTTGGCTCACCGGGCAACGCTACGACGTTTGAGATGCAGCGCTAGAGCGCTTACCGCCGCGGGGGTTATGCCGCTGATTCGCGCGGCCTGCCCTAGCGACCGCGGCGTCAGCCGCCGAAGCTTTTCGGTGGCCTCGGCCGAGAGGCCTTCGACGTCGTCGTACCGGAAATCCTCTGGAATCCGGGCCGACTCCAACCCTTCGATCCTACGTACCTCGTCCTCCTGCCGCCGAACATAGCCTTCATACGTGGCCTCGATCTCGAGCTGGCGCTCAACGGCCTTTCCCAGGCGCGGCAGGCAAACCAGGGATGCCGCTGACTCGTAGGTCATGTCGGGTCGCTTCAGGAGCTCATATGCGGTGACCGTTCCGGTCAGCGGCTGCTGTCCCAGGGTCTGCAACGCAGCATTGGTTTCCGGCGAGGGAGTGAGGCGCCGAGCCCGCAATGCGGCCAAGCCATCCGCGATGCGTTCCCGTTTGAAACGAACTTTCTCGGCTCGCTCCCTGGGAAGCAGCCCGATCGCGAAGCCGGCATCGCTCAGACGCAGATCGGCATTGTCCTCCCGAAGCAGGAGCCGAAACTCGGCTCGTGAAGTGAACATGCGATAGGGCTCGCCATCGACGCCGCGAGTGACCAGGTCATCGATGAGGACGCCGATATAGGCCTGGGACCGGTCCAGCACGAGGCCGTCATCACCGCGAAGAGCGAGGCTGGCGTTGATCCCCGCCATCAAGCCTTGAGCCGCCGCCTCCTCGTAGCCAGTGGTGCCGTTGATCTGGCCAGCAAGATAGAGCCCGGGCACGCCTCGCACCTGCAGCGTCGGCAGGAGCTGAGTGGGAATGACGTAGTCATACTCGATGGCGTAGCCCGGCCGGACGATGATCGCGTCCTCCAGACCGGGGATCGTTCGCACGAACGCCTTCTGGACCTCGAGCGGCAAGGACGTCGAAAGACCGTTCGGATAAACTTCGGTCGTATCCAGGCCCTCCGGCTCGAGGAAGATCCGGTGACGATCGCGGTCGGCAAACTTCATGACCTTATCCTCGATCGATGGACAATAGCGCGGACCGCGAGAGGAAATGGTCGCGTTATAAATAGGTGATTTATCTATCGATTCGAGAATGACGCGGTGCGTCTCCGGGTTGGTGTACGTGACGTGGCACGAGACCTGCGGCAGGGCGATGCCGGCGCCATCGAACGAGAAACCCTGAGGTTCCTTCTCTCCAGGCTGCTCTTCCAAAACCTCGTAGTGGATTGTGCGGCCGTCCAGCCGCGGGCACGTGCCAGTCTTGAGGCGGCCGACCTCGAGGCCGAGCCGCTGCAGGGCGCCCGTCAGCGCGGAGGCGGCGGCATCCCCAGCGCGGCCGCCGCTCTGCTGGCGTTGCCCGACGTGCATCAGGCCGTTCAGGAACGTTCCGGTCGTCAGGATCACCGCCCGAGCGCCGATCTGTTCGCCGTGTTCCGTAACGATTCCGCGTGCGGCGCCACCATTCATGATGAGGTCCACCGCGTGAGCCTGCATCGTGGTCAGGCCCGTAGCCGTCTCCACCACCCGTTTCATCCGATGGCGGTATCGAGCCTTGTCCGCCTGCGCGCGCGAGGCCTGTACGGCCGGCCCCTTTCGCGTGTTCAGCTTGCGAAACTGGATCCCGCACTCGTCGATGGCGCGTCCCATCTCGCCGCCGAGCGCGTCGATCTCGCGGACCAGATGACCCTTGCCTATCCCGCCGATGGCGGGGTTGCAGGACATCTGACCGACGCTGTCGAGGCTCAGGGTCAGCATCAGCGTACGCTGGCCCATGCGAGCGCACGCCAGGGCACTCTCGATGCCCGCATGTCCGGCTCCCACCACGATGACGTCGAAATCCATGTCGACCTTTCCTTGCTCTCGCTGGCTATTTGCCGATGCAGAAGTCGGCGAAGATTCGATCGAGAATCTCCTCGTTGTCCAGTACGTCGGTCAGCGTTCCTATCTGGTGCAGCGCAGCACGCAGTTCGATGACCGCGATCTCGGTTCCCGCCTCCGAGGCCATGGCGTCGCTCGCGTCACGCAGATGCCGGAACGCCCGCTCCAGAGCAGCGCGGTGCCGCAACCGGCTGATACCCGCGGGTTGCGTCTCTACCAGCGAGGCGCCCAGCCGTCGAAGCTCCGCCGCAAGGTCTTGGCACCCCGAGCCGGTACGCGCGCTCGTCGCCACGACTACGTCGACTGCAAAGGGCAGGTCTTGCAGCGGCCCGCCCAGATCCTGCTTGTTCATCACGATCACGAGCTTTCCAGCAGCGAGGCTTCCGACCTGTTCGATATCCTCGGCGGTCAGAGCCACCGAGGCGTCGATGACGTAGACGACGATGTCTGCCCGGGCCAGCACCTGGCGCGCGCGGGCCACCGCCAGCGTCTCTGCGGCGCTGTCGGAAACGCGCAAGCCGGCGGTGTCGGCGAGCACGAAGGCGAGGCCGTCGAAGTCCAGGCTTTCCTCGACGACGTCGCGGGTGGTGCCCGGCTCGTCGGTCACGATCATCCGCTCAGAACCCAGAAGGCGATTGATGATGCTGGACTTGCCAGCATTGGGCCGTCCGGTGACGACCACCCGCAGCCCTTCTCGCTGTCGGCGCGCAGCCGCAAAACCGTCGAGCATCTGCTCGATCTCCTCGCACACGTGCGTCAGCGCTCGGCGCCGCGCGGGCCAGCTCTCGTCCGGCAGCTCGTCATCCGAAAAATCGACGTGTGCCTCTACGTCGGCAAGAACGGCGACGAGGCGCGAACGCAGGCCGAGCAACCGTTGCGACAACGCGCCCTGCAGCTGTTCCCAGGCCGCATGCGCTCCGGCCGACATCCGTGCTTCGATCAGATCGGCGACGGCCTCGGCCTGCAAAAGGTCCATTCGCCCGTTCAGAACGGCGCGGCGGCTGAACTCGCCGCCGTCAGCCGCGCGTGCACCGGCGGCGATTGCCGCTTGAATCACCCGCTCGACCACGATCGGCGAGCCGTGGCAATGCAACTCGAGCATGTCCTCGCCGGTGTACGTTCGAGGGGCGGGGAAGAAGACTGCGAGCGCGTCATCGATCGGCGCCGACGCCACGATCGTCCCGCGTCGCATTCGCCACCCTTGTAGAACGCCCTGACGGGCCGCTCGGAAAATACGTTCTCCGATGCGCCGGCAGTCCGGGCCGCTCAGGCGTACGATCGCGATCGCACCGCGGCCGGCCGGCGTGGCGCAGGCGACGATGGTGTCGGCGCGGTACACGGGCCGCGCCCGCCCCTCAGCTTTCGCTCTCGTCGACGCCGCGCGGATCGGCGACGTCGTCGGCGCTCTCATCGTCGTCACTCGAGGGGGCGCGCTCGGCCTCGGCGACGGCGGCGGCGCCCATGCCCGCGGGAGCAACGATCATTCGGCGATAAAACCCGGCACCCAACGCGCGTACGTCGACGTCGGCTTCGGCCGCCAGCGCATGCTGGAAGAACTTCCGGTCACGCGGGCTCATCGGACTGACCTGAACGGTTCGCTGCTCGCCCAAGGCCCGTCCCCGCAGGCGCTGAGCGAGATCGACTAGCGCCTCGCGCCGTCGTCGCCGATAGTCGCCGATGTCCAAAAGGATTCGACCATCGCCTGACGCTTCTCCGCGCATCACCATGCGGTTGACGATGTGCTCGAGCGAGTCGAGCGTCTGACCGCGCCGGCCGATCAACAGACCTTCGCTTTCGGCCCGAACCGACACCACGACCTCACCGACGGTGTCGTCGACCTCGGCACTGACGTCGGATGGGAATCCCATCTTTGCCATCAGGTCGGCGACGATCTGCACGGCCCGTTCGCGTGCGACCTCCAGATCCATGGCCTCGGCCGAACCCGAGGCCCGATTCTCGTCGAGGCCAGGCTCCGACCCCTCGTACGACGCTCGCGACGACGGCCTGGGTATCGGCGGCATCTGCTCCGCGGAAACCGCGTGTCCCGTCTCTTGTGCCGGCTCCTGGCTGACTGGCCGCGCCTGTCCCATCTCCTCGACCCCGGGGTGATCCTGCGCTGTCCGCGGGTCATCCAATCCGGTCTCACGCCGTTCGG
>DASPNH010000105.1:0-10407 GCA_035626675.1 Binatia bacterium | reverse complement strand
TCCCCTTCACCATCACATTCGCCGAATGAAAGGGGATCAGGCGAGGCCAAGCCGGTCGCCTCGAACGGCTCAGCGCGGCGCGCACTGTCGCCTCCAGACCTCATCCGTACGCGCCGACCCAGAAAGGCGCCTGACTCTTTTTCCTTTGGTGCGTGCGCTGGTAGTTGCGCATCGTGGAAGAGGCGGCCGACCAGGGTACGGACTGGCCGTGGCCCGTGGCGATTCCCTGGCTCGTGGTGCTCTTCGCGCTCGGCGCCTGGCTCGGGCGGGTCGATCTGCTGACGCCCGACGAGGCGCGGCACGCCGAGATCGCTCGCGAGATGCTGCTCGAAGGCAACTGGCTGACGCCGCGGATCTACGGCGAGCCCTACTACGACAAGCCTGCGCTCTTTTATTGGCTGATCGGCGGCTCGCTGTCGCTGTTCGGTCATCATGCCTGGGCGGCACGTCTGCCCTCGGTGCTCGCCAGCGCCTTCACCATCGCGATGGCATCCTGGTGGATCGCCCGCTGCTGGGGCCGCGCATCCGCCGGCTACGCCGCCATCATGATGGCGACCACGCTCTTCTTCGTCGCGGTCGGACGCTACGTGGTCGTCGACATGCTGCTGACGGCGGCTTTGACCGGAGCTCTCGCCTGGCTAGGCGTCTGGATGCAGTGCCGCGGCGACGAGCGAATGGCCGTGTGGCCGCTGTACGCCTGCATCGGAATCGGCCTGCTGGCCAAGGGACCCGTGGCCGCGGTCATCGTGGCCGCCGTGGCCGTGGTGATGGCCATCTTCGAGAGGCGGCCGCGCGTGCTGCTGGAGCTCAGGCCCTTTACGGGCACGCTCATCGTGCTGGCCGTGGCCGCGCCCTGGTACGTATCGGCCTACCTCGCCGATCCACGATACATCGAGACGTTCCTCTGGCACCATAACCTGGCTCGCTTCGCAGTGGCGGGCGCTCTCGAGCATCAGGAACCGTGGTACTTCTACCTCGTTGCCGTGCCGATCTGCCTGCTGCCGTGGAGCATCCTGCTTCCCGCCTCGCTGGCAGCGGCATGGCGCAATCCCCACGGCGGCGTCCGCCACGCCCTGGCCTGGGCGACCGTGGTCGTCAGCTTCTTCAGCTTCTCGCAGACCAAGCTGCCGACCTATGTACTGGCGGCCTTTCCCCCGCTCGTCGCGCTGATGGCAGCCTACGTGGATGATGCGGTCTCGAGGCGGACCGAGCTGCCGCGGTCGATCGAGGTGGCGGCGGTCGGATGGACGATCCTGGCCGCCACGATCGCCGTCGGCGGTGCCGCCTGGATCTTCATCGACGCGCCGTCGGCGTGGGCCAGAACCATTCTTGCCCTGCCTTTGCTGCTCGTGGCCGCCTGGTCGTACAGAAATGCACACACGGCACCGACGATCTTCGGTGCCACGGCGGCGGCGTCCCTGCTGTTGCTGGGTCTGGTCTATGGCGGGGCCGCCGACGCCCTCAATGCACGCGAGAGCCAGCGTGGCGCCGCCGAGATCGTACGCTCGGAACTGGCGGACTACGCCGCGCTGACCTCGTACCGCGTTGCACCGCACGCGCTCGCGTTCTACACGCGTCGCACCGTACGACGCGCGGACGATCCCGACGCGGCCGTGGCCGAGCTGGTGGCCGGGGCCGATGCTGCATTGCTGACGAAGCAGAAGTTCCTGGCCGAGCTCGGTCTCCAGCCGCTTCCATCCTGGCTCGCGGTCGTATGGTCGAGCGGCGACGGACAAGTGCTCGTGGTTGGCGGCAGCATCGCGAACAGGCGCGGAAGAAAGGACAGCGGGAAATGGCGGAGAAGGGAGGGAGTCGAACCCTCCGCCGACCGTTGAGGCCGGCATCACGGTTTTGAAGACCGGCCGGGCCACCGGACCCGTTCCCTCTCCATTTCCTGCGTTTTTTCGTCTGCTGCACGCTGCTCGGCGCCGCTGCACCATCGTTCGAAAGTGCACGGCATGCGGCGAGCAGGCAGCGACCCTAGCCATGCGACGCTTCGCCATCAAGCCGCGTTTCACAGCGACGAAGAGCGTGAAACACCAAGGATTTCGGCACGAGGCAGCGGTTGCTCCGCTTGGCTCGGGGTGTTTTAATGCCGAGAACTTTCCGTTTCTAGGACCGGTACGTCATGGCTCCTGCCCTGGCGTTGAAGAAGAGGGGTTTGGCATGAAAACGCTTTCGACCTTCCTGAAGGTATTGGCCTGCCTTGCGGTTCTGGCGCCAGCGTCTGCACACGCCATCTACCGCACCAACAGCGTCGATCTCGGCGGTCACATCCGAACGACCAACATCTTCCGCCATCCTGACATCGATGAATGGGGCTTCATCATGCAGCGCAACACTCTGAGGCTTCGCCTCGAGTACAAGTGGCTGCAGCGCGGGAAGGCATTCGGCAAGTGGAACATGCCGTGGCTGGAGAGGTCCGACATCTTCGTTCTGTACCGCGGCGTCTACGACTCCATCTACGACATCACGCCGGGAATGATGGACGACTACGATCTGCAGGGTCAGTTCATCGAGCCGCAGTTCCGGTCGCTCGAGACTCTCGGCAAACGCGAGCGCGACGAGCTCAAGTTCAACAACCGCATCCGCGAGGCCTATATCGACCTCTACTTCAAGCACCTGCCGCTGACGTTGCGCGTCGGAAAGCAACAGGTGGTGTGGGGCGAGTCGGACGGCTTCCGCATGCTGGACCGCGCCAACACGCTCGATCTTTCCTGGCACTTCTTCCAGGAGCTTCCGCCGCCGGGATTCGGCTTCGACGAGCTTCGCCAGCCGTTCTTCATGGTGAAGGGCCTCTGGGACTTCAAGCAGATCGGACCGCTCTCCCAGACCTTCCTCGAGGCGTACTGGAACCCGGGCTTCGACTGGAATCCCGGCAAGATCTCGTTCCTTCCGCGTCCCTGGGGCGTACGTCTGCTCGATCCGACGCTGAACCAGAAAGGCACCGGCATCTTCCAGTCCTCGTTCTGCCGCAACGCCGTCGGCACGGGTCTGGACGGGAGCGAGGTGCGCGGCATCTGCGGCGGCCTGCTCAACGACACCGAGCTTTTCTCGCAGGGCAACTACGACAAGAACCCGGCCGAGAACAGACAGTTAGGCGTACGCTTCCACTGGCTGGCGGGATCGACCGAGTGGTCGCTCAACTACCTGTATCAGCGCTTCTCACCGGACGGCTCTCCCATCGCCATCATCCGCGGCGTGCCCGAAGACGAGCAGGTCTACGTTCCCGAGATCGGCCAGCGTCTGGATGCGACGACCTTCTGCGAGGGCGTATCCAACGACCCGAACACGGTCGGTGAACAGATCCCGTGGGCGAAGAACCAGTTCTGCGCGGAGTACTTCGCTCCCTACGTCCACACGGTGGGACTCTCGTTCAACTGGTTCGAAGGCGAGGTCACGCAGGCGGTCTGGCGAATCGAGACCATCATCGATTTCGACCTGCCCTTCTACAACGGCGACAAGCAGAACGCCCTGCTCGGCCGCTCGGCCAATGGTCCGACCCTGCTGCCGGGCATCTCCGAGCGCAACATGTGGAAGGGCATGCTGGCCTTCGACCGTCCGACCTGGATCCGCTGGCTCAACAAGAAGACGACCTTCTTCCTGTCGGGCCAGTTCTTCTGGCACTACATCATCAACCACGAGCGGCGCCGCTGCTGGAAGGGAAGCATCCCCGAGAGGCTTCCCAACGGTGAGCTGAACCCCGAGTTCGAAGCCGCACGCGCGCGCGGCGAGGACGTGGGCCTGACCGAGGATCCGGAAGAGAACTGCGGCAGCGACGTCGACTACGACGGCGATGGCCAGCCCGACTTCCTGCTTCCGGGCGAGCAGACCGGGTTCATTGGACCACTCGACCTTCCGCAGCTCGATGCGCCGGCCGGCCACGGCCGTGACACCATTCATCAGTGGGAATTGCTGATGACGTTCGCCGCCCTCGGCTTCTACCGCGGCGGCACGCTGGTCCCGGCCCTCATCTACCTGCTGGATCCGATCAACAGCTACTCGCAGGAGCTGGCACTGGGAGCGGACTGGTTCTACACGCCCGACCTGGCGTTCAACATCACGACGCGCCTGATCTGGGCCGGCGCCCCCTGGGATCCATACGACGGCCACAAGCACGACTCCGACACCGACAACGGCGAGCTGTTCGAGCCGTGGTTCCTCGGCGGCGGCAGCCGCGGCCGATCGGAGACGAGCATCCAGTTCACCTGGCAGTTTTAGCCGGCACGAACGGGTCCAAGAAAAACGGGGCTGCCACTTCTGTGGCAGCCCCGTTTTTTTGGAAGGCTCCTTGAACGGCTACGGCTTGGCGGCTGGCGCGGCCGGTCCGGGAACGATCTTGCAGCAGATGCCCATGGCGCGCGTGCGCGCGGCTACCGGGCAATCGGTCCCGCCCGTCTGCAGGCACGTGAAGAACGCGCCCTCGGTCGACTCGGGGTGCTCGGCGATGATCTGAATGATGCCCATCGCCGAGGTCTGGCAGGACTTGTCCTCCTCGGGCCGGGTTTCGGCGTAGCACGTCCCCCCGGTCAGCATCTCGCCTTCGGCGCATTTGACCCGCGACGCCTCCGCCGCGTTGCGGCCTTCGCCGGAGGCGAAATCGGCAACGACCTTACGGCAGGTCAGCGAGTCGGCCTCAGCCGGCGCCGGAAGCACGCAGGCGCCAGCCATCATGGCCGCCATAACGAGCGAGCGAGCCGCTCCTGTCATCGGAATGTGTCGCTTCATTGTGTCTCCTCGGAAAGTCAGGATGATGTGGCGCGATTCTGTGGGAACGGGGACCCACGTCAATCGCCCGGTCCGGGGATAGTCCCTTGACACTACGGTTGGCCGGCAACTACCCTGCGCGCGTCCCGGCTCGGGTGTCTGCACCCGAGTCTCGTTACCTTTTGTTCGGCACTCATAGGAGGGAGGAAATGACCATTCGCTCGATCAACTTCGTGAAGGGCGCGGTCGGCGCAGCCGTCCTCGTAGCTCTGGCGGCAGCTCCGGCTGCGGCCCAGCTCGACGACGGCGCGACGGACTGTCGCGCTACCATCGCCAAAGGATATTCCAAGCTTGTTTCGACGGCGGCCAAGACCATCACCGGCTGCCACAAGGCCCGCAACGGCGGCAAGATTCTCGACACCGTCGACTGCAACTCCATCGCAGACGCCGACGCAGCCAAGGGCAAAATCGCCGGCGCCCAGGCAAAGCTGGTCGAAAGCATCGTCGAGGCCTGCGGCGCCGAGACCGAGCTGCTCTCGACCGAGTACTACTTCTCCTGTCCTGCTCCCTGCGCCAGCGCCTCGCCGAACCCGATTCCGACAATCGGCGACCTGGCCGACTGCCTGGCATGCCTGGGCCCCGAGCTGGTGGCTGCGACCAGCGCCGACACGCTGGACACGCCCACGCCTGCGTCCATGAGCAAGGACGATCAGAAGTGCCACGCGGCCATCGCCAAGAGCTACCCGAAGTACGTCTCGACCCTGCTCAAGGGCCGTCACGGCTGCCAGGGGGACGAGGACGCCGAGGGCCGCAACGATCTCGACGTTTGCGACGAGATCGACGTGGACGGCAAGGGCGCCGCTGCGCTGGCGAAGAACGAGGCCGGCCTCGAGAAGTCGTGCGCGCTGGCCAACCTGACCAACGTCGCCTCGTGCGCCACGAACATGAACGACCTCAAGAACTGTTTGCAGGAAGAGTACGACGCGCTGGCGCTCAGCTCGTTCACCACGACGTACGAGCTGCCCGCCACCATCTGCCCGACCGGCGTGCGCAGCACGATCCGGGCCGGCAAGAGCGTGGACGGCGACACCAACTCGACGCTGTCGGTGGGCTGGACCGGTCTCGGCCATTACATCGACATTCCCGACAAGTACGCGATCAGCTCCGACCTGGACTGCCCGGGAACCGAGGCCGGCTCGTGCGGTGACTGCACCGTGCTTGGCATTTCGGCTACGGATCCGGAGTCACTCTACTCGGCGCGTTGCGTGGAGAACGTGCAGCAATCGTGCACCAACCCGTTCGGAGACGACCTGGTAAACTGTGTCGGTGCTGGCTACGTCACCAACGACTGCGGGTACTACCTCGGCACACCTCTTCCGACCTCGGCTGGCGGCACTCCGACGTGCACGATGAACCGGCTGTTCACGAACGTCACTGGCACCGCCAATCCCGACACCGGCGAGAGCGACCTGAACCTCGACCTGCGTGCAGTCGTGCACCTGGGCGGCAGCCAGAGCCGGCCCTGCCCGATCTGCGTCGGTGACCCGGTCGCCCAGGACGGCCTGCGGCAGGGCACCTGCACCGGCGGCCATTCCTCAATCAATGGCGACATCTGTGATGTCCAGGCCTTCGACAAGAGCTACTCGACCAACGGCTATCCGCAGGTGTCGGGCCTCAGTCTGGACTGCCCGCCGCACTCCCTCCAGAACTTCAGCGGCAGCGGCCTGATCATCGATCTGCCTCTGAGCACCGGACCGTCCAGCAAGCCGTTCGGCGACGCCTGCGATGGCACCCAGAGCCACCTCAGCTGCGCCTGCGGCGTCTGCAACGATGGCGTGACCCCGTGCGAGAATGACGCCGAGTGCGGCTCGCTCGGTCTCGGCCTGTGCGGCCAGGGCGATGGCCCCGAGCGTGCCCCGAACGCTTGTGACGGCTTCGTCTGCAACGACGACGCGGGCCTGACCGATCGCGGCAGCTGCTTCGAGCCTCTCGAGCGCTACTGCGACGGGTTCACCAAAGCCAACGGCCGCGGCATCATCCCCTGCTCCAGCAACGGCGACTGCGACAACGTGACCTGCCCCGGCGCCGGTTGCGGCGACTGCGAGCTCCTCCAGGTGAAGAGCTGCTTCCTCGATCCGATCGAGATCGAGGGAATTCCGAGCACGACCAACCCGGTCCTGGCTGGTCTGTTCTGCCTGCCGCCGACGTCCAACAGCGGCATCAACTCGGCTGCCGGCTCGCCGGGCCCCGGTGCGGTCAAGGTCGATATGCTGGTGGACCTGCTGTACGACTAGGCCGTCAGCACAGCCTGACGATCACAACCGAGAGCCCCGGGCGCGCAAGCGTCCGGGGCTCTCGCGCTTTGATCTGCACCTTGACATTCACCTGACCGGTTCCTTAGGTTAGGCCCGCTCGCGGGACGACATTTTGGGGGAACTCCGATTGCGATCGAAGCACCCTGCCGCGCCAAACCATTTTTGTTCGCAGTCCAGGAGGGAGGAGATCCTATGAAAGCATTGACCATGGCCAAAGGCTGGACGACGGCAGCTGCCGCAGTCCTGCTGCTGGCTTCGGCGTCGTCGTCGCACGGCGCGCCAACGAACACCAAGCTCGAGGTCGGCTGCTTCAACGCGATGGGAAAAGCCATCGGAAAGCAGCTCGCCGCCGTATCCAAGGCCATGGTCGCTTGCGAAACCGCCGTCGCAGAAGGCGACATCACGGGCCCGTGCCCCGATGCCAAGGCTCAGGCGGCGATCGACAAGTCGATGGCCACGGTCATCAAATCCGTGTCGAGCAAGTGCAAGAGCACCTGCAGCCTGTCGGGTGCGCCGTGCATCGACAATCTTTTCTGTCCTCCCAACGGCACACTGACCGAGAACTGTACCGCTGGCGCCAAGGGCCTGCCGTTTCACGTCAAGGACATGGGCTTCCCCGGTCCGTTCTGCGAAGCTGTGATCGGCGAGCAGCTCAGTGAGCCTTCGGAGATGGGCGAGTGCATGGCTGGCCTGGGCTCGACCATTGCCGATTCCTTCCTGGAGAACATCGGCATCAACAGCATCGACGGCCTGACCGACGACGCTCCTGCCTGCTCGGCTGCGATCCTGAAGGGCGCCGCCAAGACTGCCGGCAAGATGGCGGCAGCTGTGACCGCCTGCCGCGCCACCCAGCTCGGTTCCGACCCGGCCGCGATCCTGCCCGACAACTGCCCCGCCGGCGATCCCAAAACCGCCGACAAGGTCGCGGTTGCCCGCCAGAAGTTCCTGGATGGCGTTGCGGCTGCCTGCTCGGATGCCGCGGTTGCGCAGCTCGACCTTTGCGGCCAGGGCGTCGGCGGCATGGCCGACGAGGCTGAAGCCATTGCCTGCCTCGGCGATGTGCTGGACGAGACCGCCTACTCCATCGAAAACGTCGAGGACAAGGACTTCGTCGAGCTCAGCGTCGTCAACGCGGTGTTCCCGGGTACGACCGCGGCCCGCTGCGGTGACGGCTTCGTCAACCAGACCCCCGGCCAGTTCCTGCTTCTTGGCGAAGAGTGCGACCTCGACTCCGATTCTGCGTGTCCCGGCGAGTGCTTCCCTCCGGGCGATCTGTGGGAATGCACCTGCGGCGACATCAACCGCGCACGCTCCTTCGCCGACGGCCCCAACGCAGACCTCGACAACGGCTGGAGCGGCAATTCGCACAATTCGAAGGTCGCCAACGGCGCGGGCTTCATCAGTGAGATGTTCAACTGCGACTGCGACGAGTTCGACGCCGTCGATACGGCAACCTGCATCGGCAATACCAGCGACCCGGTCTGCGACGTCGCCGGAGCGCTGCAGCCGCGCTGCACCTACGACCTCGATGGCAGCGGCGGCAACTGTGATCAGCACGGCAACAACAACGGCAGCAACAGCCTTTCGGACTGCTGGGTGTGCGACGACAACTCGATCGACGCCGGCACGTACTGCGAGGGCGAGGGTGACTGCGAATCGCAGTGCTTCAACGACGAGACCAACGATCCCAGCACTCCCTGCGAGCGCCAGTCCGACTGCGCCGACGGCGAGACCTGTCGCGGCCGCTGCGACAAGGAGAGCTACTCCTGCCTGATCATGCACAACGGCGCGCCGCTGCCGCTTTCTGCCCAGGGCACGTCGGTCTGCGTGGACAGCCAGTACGCCACCAACGTCAGCGGCACCCGTAACATCGTCACCGGTGAGCACGCGGTGAACTACAACCTGCGCTCGCTCACCATCCTGGCCGAGAGCCTGGCACGTCCGTGCCCGGTCTGCGGCGGCTGGTGCGAGGACGGTCCCAAGCAGGGCGAGATTTGCGAAGGCACGTGCGACACGGTCGACCTGGCCTGCCGCGCTGGTCAGAACATCGGTGATACCTGCGCCACCAACGCCGACTGCCCTGGCTCGGTGTGCGCCGGCCTGCCCTGCCGCTTCAACACGGACTGCCCCGGCGACGCCGAGTGCACGACGGCATCGAACGAATGCCTCGGCTTCGATTGCACGCTGGACCTGATCTGCGCCGGCGGCCCGAACGAGGGCCAGGAATGTCGCGTCGAAGCGTCGACGGCGTTCGGCACCACCTCGGTGGACTGCGCACCGCCGGTTGCGGCCCTGAACATTTCGGGATCGGGCCTCGCCATCAGCTTCACGCCTCTGACCAGCGAGCCGGTGATCCTGGAAAGCCCCGCACCTTGTGATGCGTCGGGCTACCAGAACTTCGACTGCAACTGCGTCACCGGCGGCAGCACGACCAAGAACCAGGCCAACCGCTGTGCGGCGGCTTGCGATGCAGGCCCCAATTTCGGTTACGCCTGCGGCGGCGTCATCACGCGCTGCGCGGGTGGCAGCGAGAACGGCGTCGCGTGCGACGAGGACTCGGACTGCTCGGGCGGCGGAACCTGCTCGACCAATCCTCTGGCATGCAACGGTGGCAGCAATCCGGGCAATGCCTGCGGCAGCAATACGGATTGCGGCGGCGGCGGCGTCTGCGGCGATGCGTGTCCGGGCGGCCGCTGTGTTCCGCTCTGCATGGAGAAGGGCAAGTGCAGCGGCGGCACCAACGACGGCGGCAACTGCGGCGTCGACGCCCAGTGCGGCGGCGGCACCTGCGTGGTCACCACGGAGTTCGAGGAGGGCGTCTGCGCGGCGGGCGAGCGCTTCCACTGCAATGGCCCGGGCCAGGAATTCCGCACCTGCTCGCGTCCGAACGAAGGAACCCAAGGCAACTGTGAGGCCGGCGCCGACCTCGTGCTCGGGACCAACGACGACAACCCCGGCGCGGGCGTCTGCATCGTGGACGTCAGCAACTGCTTCGTGAACGACGGTGCGGCTGAAGGTGGCGACATCTTCAACGGTCGCGGTGATCCCACCAACGTGCGGTCCGTGACCACGTTCTGCATCCCGGCCAGCAGCAGCGATTCGGTGAATGCGACCGCCGGCCTGCCTGGACCTGGCCGTCTGCGCCAGCCGAGCCGGGTGGTGCCGAACTTCACGACCCTGCCGTAACGACAACGGGCAACGGCCCCTGACAAAAAGGCCCGCGCGGGAAACCGCGCGGGCCTTTTCATTTGGAGCGGGACGGGCGCGCGCCGCGCTGTGGCCTACCGCGCTGTGGCCTACCGCGCTGTGGCCTACCGTCCTGTGGCCTACCCGTCCTGCGGCCTACCCGTCCTGCGGCCTACCCGTCCTGCGGCCTACCCGTCCT
>DASPNH010000104.1:0-11251 GCA_035626675.1 Binatia bacterium | reverse complement strand
AGCGACTGCGGCCAGCCCGGATGCGCATCCGTGTCGGGTCTGCGCACCCAGACCTGCATGCGGTCCTCGCCCTGGTTGCCCAGGTCGTCGGTGACCCGCAGGCGCAGCGTGTAGGCACCCGGCGCCAGCGTGCTCGTGTCCCATTGCGCGTTGAAGTTGCTGGTGAAGCTGGCCGAGCTCAGCGTCGGGTCGCTCATCTGACCGGAGGCCGCGACGAGCTCCGTCCACGCCGCCGGCTGCACCCCCTGTCCGACTTCCAGCACGAAGTCGAAGGAATCGGTCCAGCGCGCGTTGGCGTAGAAGTCGACGTCTGCCGTGCCGTCGACGTAGGTGAACCAGTCGGGCGAGTTGATGTCGGCCTCGGGCGGAATCGTACCGGGCGCGACCAGGTCGACCGCGCTCCTGGCGTTGATACGGCCATAACCGGTGATGCGGTCCCAGCCCTCGGCCACATGCGCGTTGTACGGGCCTGCCGGATCGTCGGCGACGACGACGTCGTCGGCGGTGCGGTCGATGACCTGTCGGACTTCCTGCGCAGAGATGTCCTGCAGCGCCAGGCCCGTGGCATCGAGCGTGCCGACCTCGATCAGCTCGCGAGCGCGCGAGAACACGAGCGCAGCCACACCCGATGCATGCGGAACGGCCGACGACGTTCCGCTGGAGTCGCCGTAGCCGCCGCCCTGCGAAGTGGTGGGCGAATCGCTCGGCGCGACCACGTCGAGCTTGGCGCCGTAGTTCGAGAAGTTGGCCTTGCGAAGGTACGTCGTCACCAGCATCTCGTTGTCCGGCACTACCGCACCAATGGCCATGACGTCGTCGAACTCGGTCTGGAAGTTGTGGTGGAAGCTGAACTCGTTGGCCGAGGCCGAGATCGACAGCACGTTCTTTCGCGTGGCGTAGTCGAATGCCGCGCGCGTGGCGCTGGATGCACCGGTGGCGCCAAGGGCCATGTTGATGATGGAGTGGCCGTGGTCGGCGGCCCATACCACGCCCTTGGTGGCGCCTTCGGTCTTGTGCACGAACGTGTCGTCGACGCGCACGTTGGTCAGAGGGCATTCCGGACAGATTCCAGCGATGCCGGTTCCGTTGTCGGTCTGCGCACCGATGAAGCCGTTGCGGCCGGTGCCGTGACCGAAGTCGCGGTGGTCGAACTCGTCGCCGTCGTCGTCGTCGGCGTCCCATCCCGAGATGTCGTCGAGGAAGCCGTTGGCGTCGTCGTCAATGCCGTTCTCGAACACGCGCAGATCGCTGCGAGAGAAGGTGCCGGGAAGGATGGTATCGGTGATGCGGCTGTCGCCGGCGTAGTCTTCGATGTTGAAGACGCCGTCGGCGTTGCAGTCGTGCGGATCGCCGACCGGTGCGCTGCACGAGGCGCCGTTCGGCTCGGGCAACTCGCCGCGGTTCAGCCAGATCTTGTTGCGAAGGTCGGGATGATCGTAGTTGACGCCCGAGTCCAGGATCATCACCACGGTGTCGGGCCGCCCGGTCGTCACCGACCAGGCAAGATCAGCCGAGATTCCGCTGGCATGCGGAACCGGCGGGAAGTTGGCGCTGTAGCTGAGAAGGTTCCACTGGCCGGTCGGCGTGGCGCAGTCGAATCCGGCGGCAGGGCAGGGACCCACGGGCTCATAATCGGGGTCGTTCGGGGGAGCCGGCGGAAACGCGATGGCGGTGACGGTGCCGGCTGCCAGAAGTCCGATCGCGAGAAAATGGAAGAGGCCACGGCCAGTTGCGTGCATCGACGTTCCTCCGGTCGGTCGCGCGGTGCGCGGCGCTTCGATGGCCCTGCCGAGCGGCAGGTAAGGCCATCTAGAATGCCACTTCGGAGGGCGTCAACGGGGTTGGGGCGAAGAAAGGGGCAGCCCAAAGCCTCGCGGTGCCGTAGTCGATGCGGGCAGCGGGCCAGCACGTCTTCTTTGCGCGAAGCTGCGCGGATTGCGCGAAGGGCGCTTGCCGCAACCTTATACGAAAATTCTACGGGACCTTTGAGACCCCTGCCCCCTTCCACAGTAGAAAACGACCATGGGGAGGTCCGGCGCGAGCAGACCCGGACCGTGGGGTATCATCATGAAAGAGCTTTCCCGATTTCACGCCATCGCCGCTGCCATCTCGAGCGGCCGCTTTGCTGTCGGTTTGGCGGTCGCGATGCTCGGCCTGCTGCTGCCGCAGAACGGACACGCTGACGGCTACCTCCTGCAAAAGAGCAGCCCCGACGGCTGCGTGCGCAACGGCGGCGGCTCCGGCTGCACGACCGCCTTTGCGATGAACGGGCCCATGGCCGTGGCGGTCAGCCCGGACGGCGAGCAGGTCTATGCCATGGCCTCGACCAACAACTCGCTGACGATCTTCGACCGCGACGACCTGACGGGCACGCTGACGCAGAAATCGGGGACGAGCGGCTGCATCAGCGAGACGGGCAGCGGCGGCGTCTGCACGGACGGTCGCTCGCTGACCGGCGGCGAGGGCATCGCGATATCGGACGACGAAAAGCACCTGTACACCGCAGCCTACAACGGCATCGCGGCATTCAGGCGCAACGCGTCCGGCACCCTGTCGCAGGTCATCGGATTGGGTGGCTGCACCTCCGACAACGGCAGCGCCGGCGAGTGCGCCGACGGGAACGTGCTCATCGGCTGCACCGGCATCGTCGTCAGCCCCGACGGCGAGCAGGTCTACGCCGCGTGCACGAACTCCTCTTCGGTCGTCATCTTCGACCGAAACTCCACCTCGGGAGCGCTTACGCAGAAAGCCGGGACACTCGGCTGCCAGACACCCGACGGCAGCTCGGGCACCTGCGCGGTTGCGCGCGGAGTCAGCGGCGCGCACGGCGTCGCGATCAGCCCGGACGGCGCCA
Organism: Binatia bacterium; assembly: GCA_035626675.1. GTDB lineage: Bacteria > Desulfobacterota > Binatia > UBA1149 > CAITLU01 > DASPNH01. Next base: position 8,397 of record DASPNH010000104.1, on the reverse strand, counting down.
ATGTCTACCTGGCCGGCTACAGTGTGGCCGTCTTCGATCGCAACGCCGCCACCGGCGTGCTGACGCAAAAGGCTGGCGCCGCCGGATGCTTCGCGCCCAATGCCGACGAGGGATGCACCATCGCGCGCGCCCTGAATAGCGCAACCGACATCACCATCAGCCCGGACGGCAGGAACGTCTACGTGGTTTCGGGTGCCGACTCGGGCGACGATTCGATCGTGATCTTCGCTCGCAACACCAGCACCGGCGAGCTCACCCAGCTTGCCGGCACGGACGGTTGCGTGGCCGCCACCGACCTGGGCGGCCAGTGCGCGGTGGCGCGCGGAATCCTCTCGCCGTTCGGAATCGTGGTCAGCGCCGACGGCGCCAACGTCTACACCGCCTCCGAGGACAGCAACGGCGTAGCCAGCTTCGACCGTGACCCGGTCACGGGTGCGCTGACCCAGCAGCCATGCGCGGCCTCATGCCAGAACGACAACGGTATCGAAGGATGCTTGAGCGGCGTGGCGCTCAACAACGCCTACGCCATCGCGCTCAGCCCCGATGACGGCAATGCCTACGTGGCCAACCAATCGAGTGACAGCATCGGCGTCTTCGACCGTACCGACAGCGGCTGCGTCACGACGACCACCGTCAGCACCACCACCATCACCGACACGACCACGACGACGACCACCACGACGCTGCCCGGCTTCTGCCCGCCCACGCCGCGCTCGGACTGCTACAGCGCCGAAACTGGCCACAACAGCATCCGCATGCGTGCCGGCACCGACGGCGGCAACAAGACCGCGTTCCTCTGGAAGGGCGGCGATGCCACGGCGGTGGACGACTTCGGCAATCCGATCGAGAACTCCGAGCTGCACCTGTGCGTCTACGACGCCTCGGCCGACCCGCAGCCGCTCTCGGAGATCATCGTTCCGCCCGGCGGCACCTGCAGAGGAGAGCCGTGCTGGCGCCAGAAGGGCACGCGTGGCTTCCGCTACCGCGACCCTGGCGCGCAGAGCGATGGTGTTCGCGGGATCGTCCTCAAGGCCGGAGACGGCGATAGGTTGCTGCCCAGCATCCAGCTGCGGGCGCGCTCGGAGGCGCTGCCGCTGCCGGCGATGCCCCTGGCGTTGCCGGCTCGTATCCAGGTCTCCATCGGCACCGAGGCCGAGAGCCGTTGCTGGGAGAGCACGTTCACCACTTCCGATGCCAATCGCGAGGGCAAGTTCGTGGCGCGGCAGCCGTAGACCGCGTCCGCTCGGACTCGGCTCCTCGTCGTAGATCTGGATCGTGGACCGACGTACGCCGTCACTCACGTGCCGGCAACGAGCCAGAGCGAACGCATACGACGGTTCTCAAGCCTGCAGCTTGTCGATCACCGCAGGCCCGGCAAGCGGCTCGTAGGCCAGCATGCGATCGAGAAGGCCGGCGGGGTCCTCGTCGACCAGGACCGCAGCGCGGTGCTTGGCCTTGAAGAAGCCTTCGGCCTGGGCGCGGTCCAGGAGCTGGAGAAGGTCGCCGTAGTATCCCGCCACGTCGAGCAGTCCGCAGGGCTTGCGGTGAATGCCGAGCTGGTTCCAGGTCAGGATCTCGAACCACTCCTCGAACGTTCCGATCCCGCCCGGCATCGCGATGAAGCCGTCGCTGAGGTGGGCCATGAGCGCCTTGCGCGCGTGCATCGTCTCGACGATGCGAAGATCGCTGACGCCGTAGTGCGCGAGCTCGCTGTCGGCCAGTGCCTGCGGAATCACGCCGGTGACGTGCACGCCGGCGGCCAGCGCCGCATCGGCGACGGCGCCCATCAGGCCGATGTTGCCGCCGCCGTAGACGAGAGACATTCCCCGACATGCCAGCTCGAGCGCCAGTGACTCGGCGGCCTTGCGATACTCGCCGCGGGCTCCGAAGCTCGAGCCGCAAAACACGCAGATGCTCGTCAGGCGGCTCACGAGCGTGTCAGGCGCCGAGCTTCCAGGCGTAGCTGCGCGGAGACTCGCAGACGTCGATGGAATACTCCGAGTAGAACTTCTGCCGGCCAAGCTCCTGCGCCCGGCGGTGCTCGGGGTGTTCTCGCCAGGCCTGATGCGCGGCCTGCGATTCGAACGCGACCAGCGAAACGCGCTCGCCGTCGCCTGCGGCGAACGTCTTGATCGAGACGAAGCCGGGCATCGTGCGTGCCAGCGCTTCGATGCGCTCGGCCGTCTCCTCGTATTCGTGCAGGTGCTCGGCGCGAAGGCGCGAGCGAAAGACCGTCAGGATCATCGCCGCTTAGCTCTTCATCTCGCGGCGCTGACGCATGAACGGCATCTGCATCGACCACATCGTGCCGCCGGTGAGGCCGCCGTCCACCACGAGGGCATGGCCGTTGACGAACGTCGATTCCTCGCCGGCCAGCCACAGTGCGGCGTGGGCAATGTCGTCGGGAGCTCCGGGGCGCTGGATCGGCTGCATCGAGCCGATGCTCTGACGCACCATCTGGAGCGACTCCTGCTCGCGCTCGGGATTGGCCACGCCTCCCATCGCCTCGACGAACGCGCCCGCCAGCAGCGGCGTGGCGATGGCGCCCGGACAGATGCAGTTGACGCGTACCCCGCGCTCGCCCAGCTCCATCGCCACCGTCGTGGTCATGGCGATGACGGCGGCCTTGGCCACGCTGTAGATGTGCGGCGCAAAGCCCGCGCGCAGGCCGGCGACGCTGGCAGTGTTGATGATGCTGCCGCTGCCCTGCGACGTCATGACCGGCGCCGCGTGCTTGATGCCGAGGAACACGCCGCGCAGCAGGACGTTCATCGTCGCGTCGTATTCCTCGACGGGAATCTCGGCGATCGGTCCGATGGTTCCGCCGAAGCCGGCGTTGTTGAAAAGCACGTCCAGGCGCCCGTGTTCCCCGACCGCAAGCTCGATGGCGCCGCGCACGTCGCTCTCGCTGGCCACGTCGGTGTGGGCGTAGACGGCCTGCGCGCCGATCTCCTTGGCCAGGCGCCGCCCGCGATCGTCGTTGAGGTCGGCAATGACAACGTGCGCCCCTTCGGCCACGAACAGGCGAACGGTCGCTTCGCCGATTCCACTGGCGCCGCCGGTGATGACCGCGACCTTGCCGTCGAGCTTCCCCATGTTCTCTCTCCGTCGTTACAGCAGGACGTCGCGGGCCAACTCATGCGGGCCGGCCGCTCCGCAAAGTGCCATCGCGATGTCGATCTCTTCGCGAAGCATCGCCAGGACGCGCGAGACGCCGCGCGTGCCGCCGGCGGCAAGGCCCCAGATGACGGGCCTTCCGATGGCCACGGCGCGCGCGCCCGTCGCCAGCGCCTTGACGACGTCGGTGCCGCGCCGCACGCCGCCGTCCATGTAGACCTCGCAGCGTCCGTCGACGGCATCGACCACGGGCGCGAGCGCATCCAGCGCAGCCGCCGAAGTGTCGAGCTGACGACCGCCGTGATTGGAGACGAACACGGCGCCGGCGCCGTGCGCGACGGCCAGGCGCGCGTCGTCGGGATGCAGGATGCCCTTGACCACCACCGGCAAGGAAGTCTGGGCGGCCAGCCATGCGACGGCGTCCCATGACAGCGCCGTGTCGAAGAGAGACGTCACGTACGCGGCAAGGCCCGAGCCGTCGGCCGGCTGCGGAAGTTTGCCGTGGCCTGCGCCGGTCAAGTTGGCCAGGCTCATGCCGTCGGGCAGGGTGAAGGCATTGCGGACGTCGCGGTCGCGCTTTCCCCACACCTGTCCGTCCACCGTCAGCACCAGAGCGCCGCAGCCGGACTGCTCGGCGCGCCGCACCAGCTCGCGCGTCAAGCCCTTGTCCTTGTAGACGTAGAGCTGGAACCACAGGTTCCTGCCTGCGATCGCAACGACCTCTTCGATCGCGACCGTGGCCAGAGTGCTCAGGATCATCACCGCGCCGGCAGCGGCTGCGGCGCGCGCGGTAGCGAGCTCGCCGTCTTCGTATGCCAGGCGCTGGAAAGCCACGGGCGCGACCATCAGCGGCATCGAGACGGGTTGTCCGAGCAGGGTCGTTGCCAGGCTGCGGTCTTCAACGCCGCGCAGGACACGGCCGCGCAGACGAACGCGGTCGAAGCTGTCGCGGTTGTCCTGCAGCGTGCGCTCGTCGCAGGCGCCGCCGGCGAAGTAGTCGTAGACGTCGCCGGGAAGGTGACGGCGCGCCAGCGCTTCGTAGTCGTCCAGACGCACGGTGCTCACGCTAGGCGAGAAGTCCCTTGCCCGGAACGTGATTCATCTCGAGGCGGATGCCGTCGGGATCCTCGAACAGTACCGAATAGTAGCCGGGCGCCCACTGCCCCTCCTCGGGCGGATGGACGATGGTGGCCCCGAGCTCCTGCAGGAAGGCATGGAGCGTATCGACGTCGGCACGCTCGCGCGCACGGAAACAGATGTGATGAAGACCGGCGCGCTCCTGCACGAAGCGCTCGCCGGCATGCTGCTGCCCGCACTCGCGGATGCCGAACGCGGTACGACCGCCCACGCAGTAGTAGAAGCCGCCGAAGTCCAGCACGGGCTTCATGCCGAGGAAGGGCAGGAGACGAGAATAGAACTCGCGCGAACGTGCGAAGTCGCTGCTGGTGACGAAGGTGTGGGCGATGCCGTTGATTTCCATCTGTCCTGCCAGTTAGCGCAGAAGCGCCTGCCAGGGAAATGGCCGTGCTGTGGTGGATGACGGGTTGCGGCCGCCCTCGACCGCATCATACTGCTCGCAATCTTTCCGCGGAGTCGCTTCCAACATGCGTGTCCCCTCCCGCTTCCTTCCGTGCCTCCTCTCGACATCGATCGTGCTGACCGGCGCCGCGAGCGCTTCGGCGGCCGAGCCGCGCAAGGCCGTCTACCAGGTCCAGAGCCGGCTGGCCGTGACCGTTCCCGAAGAAGCACTGCGCGTGCGGATCTGGCTGCCGATGCCGCAGAAGGACGCCGTCTCTCAGATCGAGGATCTGGCCACGGCGGTGGAGCTTGGCGGTACCGCGGTGCCGGCCGCAAACGCAGACGCCGAAACCAAGAGTGGCGCCGAGCGCGCGGCCAGGAAGGCCGATGGTGACGGCTTTGCGGCAAAAGGTGCCGGCGCCAACAAGGGCGACGTCGCCCACGAAGACGGCGATGCCGGCAAGGCCGACAGTGACGCCAAGCTCCACGCTGCCGGCAGCAAGGAAGCCGGCGGTCCCGCCTTGACCGTCGGACGCGACTCTCACGGCAACGAGATCGGGTACGTGGAGGTGGCACGGCCGCGCGCCGGCGAGATCGTGATTCAGCAGAGCTTCACGCTCACGCGCAGCGAGATGCGGGGTGACCTGGACGCAGCCAGGACCCGGCCCCTGACGGCCGAAGAGAAGAAGGAGCATCGCCAGGCGCTGGAGGCGAGCACGTACATCCCGCTCAGCCCCGACATCAGGAAGCTGGCGGGAGAGATCGTCGGCGACGAGAAGAACCCGCTTCGCATCGCCCGCAAGATCTACGATTGGGAGCTGGCCAACGTCGACTACTGGGCCAAGGACCCTGACCGCTACGAGCCCTCGCCGATGGGCAGCGCCGTCTACTGCCTGTCCACGCGCAGCGGCAACTGCGCCGACTTCCATTCGCTTTACATCGCGCTGGCAAGGGCCGCGGGCGTTCCGGCACGCATGGTGTACGGCTCGCTGCTCAAGAAGCAGATGCAGGGATCGCGCGACGACGCCGGCACGCACTGCTGGGTCGAAGTCTTCTTTCCCGAGCTCGGCTGGCAGAGCGTGGACGTGTCGCTGGCCGACCTCTACCACGGCAACGTCGAGAAGACGCCGAAGAACGAGAAGCTGCTGGCGGCGGCCACGCCGACCGGCGTGTTCGGGGAGAATGCCGAGATGACCGACTACTACTTCGGCAATCTCGACGAGCGGCGCGTGGTCTGGTCGCGCGGCCGCGACATCATGCTGGATCCGCCGCAAGCCGGCATCGCGCTGAACTCGCTGCCTAAGGCCTACGTCGAGATCGACGGCAAGGAGCACGGCGGATGGAAGCGGACGACCACGTTCAAGGAGGCTGCCTCGGCGCAGTGAACGGTATAGCGACGGCCGGAGTCGTTCTTCGCTCCGCGCTACCGCGCAATGCGCCCCGAACGGGCGGGACGTGCCCATCCGTCGAGCGGATTTCGTGCGAGTTCTCGCAAGAAGTGCGTGGTTTTCGCGAAGCCCGCAGCGCTAGACTCCGCGCCTCGAAACGCCTTCCTCTCGCCGCTTTCACCGCGACCACGGCCGCGGCGAGCACGATGGGCGACGCTGCCTGAGCACCTGGCTCGGCTGTTCGCATTCCGCGAAACGAGCGAGGTCTCTCCCCCGTAGACCTCTGCGTGGCGGGACCTCCCCCGCCGCAGGCAGCGTCGCCTCCTTCAGCGTGGAGTCATGTACTGGGTGCGCAGGAATGCGTCGAAGCCGCGGTCGCCGAGCCAGCGGCGCATGCCGACCATCATGTGTGCGCCGGCCGTGATCAGATAACGCGACTTCGGCTTGCGCGCGTGAATGGCCGTGTCGATGACGGCTGCGACGGCCTCGGGAGCAGCGGCCAGAAAAGCCATGCGGCCCGTGTTGGCCTCCTCGATCTTGGCGGCGACCTGCTTGTGGAACTCGGCATAGGCCGAGCCGTTGCCGGAGAGCGAGGCGATCTTTGCCATCGCCGTGTCGCCGAACTGGCTCTTGATCACGCCCGGCTCGATCAGGATCACGTGGATGCCGAAGCCGGCAACCTCGAAACGTAGCGCATCGCTGATCGCCTCGACCGCATACTTGCTGGCGTGGTAGAAGCCGCCGCCGGGCAGCGTCATGCGCCCGCCCATCGAGCTCAGATTGACGATGCGGCCGCTACGCTGCCGGCGCATCCCCGGCAGTACGAGCTGCGTCATGCGCGTCAGGCCGAAGACGTTGGTCTCGAACTGGCGCCGCACCTCGCTCATCGGCACTTCCTCGATGGCGCCCTCGGAGCCGTAGCCGGCGTTGTTGACGAGGACTCCGACGGCGCCTTCGCGGCTCTCGACCTCCCGCACGCCCGCTTCCATGGAAGCGTCGTCGCACACGTCGATCGCGAGCAGACGGCAGCCCGCGGCTTCCAGATCCCGGATCGAGTCGATGCGCCGGGCGCTGGCGTAGACGGTGCGGCCGGACTTGGCCAGGCGCAGGGCCGTGGCGCGGCCGATGCCGGTGGAGCAACCCGTGATGAGAACGGCCTGGGAGGGAGACTTCTCTGCCATAGGACCTCCGGATGCGGCAAGCGGCGGATCGGCTGGCGGAATATGGATTCCGGCACTGTGAGTCAACGGACGCGGTCGTGGCGGTGACGACGCGCGATCACGCTGTCCGTCACGGGCTCGCTGCCATGTCAGGCACGGCGCCGGTTCATGGCGCGCGAGGGATGGCCAGCCGACCGGTCCGCTGTTATCGTCGCCTTCCCGATCCGCCCGCCGCAAGGAGACCGCGATGTCCGACCGCTGCCGCGCCCACGACGAGACCCGCCACTGGTATGCATCGTTCGATCCGCTGCTGGCGCCTGCCGATGCCGATTCCATGGTCGAGCTGTGCCACCGGTTCGGCAGCTACAAGATGTATTCGGAGGAGCCGACCTTCGAGGGCTTCGGCGCCGGCTATCCCGCGCGCTATGACGCCGCCCGCAACTTCATCAAGACCGGCGGCCGTTTCGGCCGCGTCGAGGCGCTGGCCGTGCTGGCGGCCCGCACCAACTACTTCCGCGAATCCTATGCCTACGGCGAAGACGTGGTCGCGCCAGGCGTGGAGCCCTATCTTCGCTACGAAGGTTTCATCGAGGCCGCGCGCGCCCTGTTCGGGCGTCCGGTCATCGTTCCCGCCATCGTCTATGCCAATCTGCTCGTGCCCGGGCAGGAGCTGGCCGTGCACACCGACGTGCCCGAGTTCCGCGGCATCAACCGCCAGAAGAATCCGCAGTGGCTGATCGTGGCCATGCATCACAGCGGCCTGTTCGAGCGCTACCGCATGCCGATCGCGACCGGCGTTGCGTGGTATCACGACTGCGCCGGCGGCGAGTTCGCGTTCTACCCCGACGGTCCCGATGCACCGCCGGTTGCCTACCCCGTCCGCTTCAACACGGCCGTCATGATGGACACCGATTCGGTCTTTCACGGTGTCGATCGCGTGCGCGAGACCAGCGAGCCTGTCCACAGGCTGCGTCCGGGAATGCGCCTGGTGCACGAGGGCGATCGTCGCTGGGCTGTACGCGACGGCGAGCGCAAGGTCACCGAATACTGCTGGGAGGATCTGCGCTTCTCGATTTCGTGGAAGGCCTACTGCTTCGCCGACCAGGGCGAGAGGCGGATCTGGGAGAGTCATACCGACGATCTGTCGTCCGACACGGTCCTCGAAACGATGATCGCGGATCTGCGCTCACGCGCGATCATCGGCACGGACACGC
>DASPNH010000103.1:0-8601 GCA_035626675.1 Binatia bacterium | reverse complement strand
ACAGGACTTGGAAAACGCCGGCAAACTGCCGCCGGCGTTTTCCACATCTCCCACAGCGCCTGCTGCTAGGAAGAAAGAGACGAGGAGAACGACCGGAGACCGACCATCCCACTTTTTGCAGAACTTGACAGACACAACTCGAGCGTGAGCGCCGTCGAGCCGCGGTCGCTGCCCGCAGTGCGCCGGAACTTCCAGTCCTGTCCGATGGTTGGCGACGGGACACAACCCCGCTCGTTGCTGGTTGTGTCCCGGTCCGTTGAGCGATCAGGTCCCTTGTCGAACGACCGCGATGATGGCGAGCAGAGACGCGAGCGCGATGAGCATCCATCCCGACAACGTGGGCACCGCGCCGGCCGCGGTGACCGCAAAGGCCGGCGCCGCGGCGGTGTTTGCAGGGGTCGGGTCGACCTGCTGCCCCTGGACGGTGGCGATGTTGGCCACCGACCCGGGAGTGGTCAACTGCACGGTCAAGACAACCGTCGCGCTGGCGCTGAGCAATGTGCCCAGCGCGCACGTCACCGTAGTCGTTCCACTGCAGCTGCCCTGGCTCGGCGTGGCCGAAACCAGCGTCGTTCCCGCAGGAAGGACATCGGTCATGACCACGCCTGTCGCCTGCGCCGGCCCATTGTTCGTCACCACGATGTCGAACGTCACGTTCTGCCCCACCATGTAGGGTCCGGGCGTGACGACGCTCTTGGTGATGGAGAGGTCGGCCATCCCCCCTGCCTCGCTGATTGTCGCCGTCTCCTGCTGCGGAGTGGCCTCGTTGCCATTGGTGACGCCGACGATGTCGACGATCACCGTTTCGGCACCTTCCGCATCCGCATCCGGCACCGCAGTCAGTGTGATCGAGCCGGTCATGCTCCCGGCCGGGATCACGATCTGCGTGCCGGAGCGGGTGTAGTCGCCGGGGTTCGTGGCCGTGCCGGTGAAGCCGAGGTCCACGATCACGTTCTGACCCGAGACCGCCGAGAGTGTTGCCGTCACCGTGGCAACGCCGCCCGCTTCAGCCATCGGATCGCCCGTCAGGCTGAGCGTCACGTTCGGGACCGCGTCGTCATCGATGATGGTGACGGTGGTCGCGGTGGGAGGGACCAGTGTGGCATTCGATGGATTCGAGATCGTGAAAGTGAACGTCTCATCCGGCTCGTCAAGTGCGTCCTGGGTGATCGGTACATTGACAGTCAGTGTCGTGCCGCTCGCCGTCCCCAGGGGAATGAGCAACGTCCCCGTCGTGGTGGTGTAGTCGGTGCCTGCCGTCGCGCTTCCGTTGGTGGTTGCGTAGTCGACCGACGATGCGGGTCCGGTGGGGGCGCCGTTCGAGGTCGTGACCATGACCTGAACCGCGGCATTGGGACCGGCCTCGCCCACACTCATCGTCGATCCGGCCATGGTGACGTTGATGGTTTGTGGCAGGCTGACGCGAATGTCGTAGTTGTCGTGGCTGGCGTGCAGACGGCGCCACGGGCCGTGTTCGGGCGCAGGCGGCGCGATGATTCCGGTCGCCGTGACGGTCAGGGGAGCATAAAGAACGCGGGCCCTCCAGTGATAGAGAACGTTGGCTGTCAGACCGGTGACGGCGAGCTGCAGGCGTTCCCTGCCGTCCGTGCCGAGGTCGGTCCATGTCGCCGCGGTGACCGTGGTACAGGCGCCGGCACCGAAGTTCGTGCCCGACGGGCACGCCTCGGCCTGGAGGCGGGCCCGCTCGCGGCCGCGGGGAGAGTTGGCGGTGGCGGCGACGACGAAGGCCGTGCCACTGTGCGAGATTCCCCATTCTTCGACCACCATGGAGCCGTCGCCGCGAAGCTGCTGGGACTGGACGGGCCGGCCCGCGGTGTTCCCAAGGTAGACGAAGGCCGCGCCTTCCTGGCTCTCGCCGTTGGCATAGTGGCGCGCGCCCACAATCACATCGCCGTAGCCGTCCCCGTTCACGTCGCCTGCTCCCGACACGCTGAAGCCGAACTGCGCACTGACCTGATTCGACTCGAGCTGGGCGTCGGCCGTGGCATCCACTCCGCCCGCACTGCCGTGGTAGACGAAAGTTGCCCCTTCATCGTTCTGGCCGTTGTCATACACGTGCGCGCCGACAATCACATCGCCGTAGCCGTCCCCGTTCACGTCGCCTGCTTCCGACACGCTGATGCCGAAGAACGCATCGACCTGATTGGACTCGAGCTGGGCGTCGGCCGTGGCATCCACGCCGCCAGCGCTGCCGTGGTAGACAAAAGCCGCCCCTTCCTCGCTCTGGCCGTTGTCATATCTGAAGGCGCCGACAATCACATCGCCGTAGCCGTCCCCGTCCACGTCGCCCGCTCCCGACAAGCTGATGCCGAACTGCGCATCGGCGTCGTTCGACTCGAGCTGGGCGTCGGCCGTGGCATCCACTCCGCTCGCACTGCCGTGGTAGACAAAAGCCGCCCCTTCATCGGTTTGGCCGTTGTCATAGAGGGGCGTCCCCACGACCACATCGCCGTAGCCGTCCCCGTTGGCGTCGTCCGCTCCCGACACGCTGGAGCCGAATAACGCAGTGTCCTGATTGGACTCGAGCAGGGCGCCGGCCGTGGCATCCACTCCGCCCGCACTGCCGTGGTAGACAAAAGCCGCCCCTTCATTGGTTTGGCCGTTGTCATAGTAGGGCGCGCCGACGACCACATCGCCGTAGCCGTCCCCGTTCACATCGCCCGCGCCCGACACGCTGGTGCCGAACTGCGCACTGACCTGATTCGACTCGAGCTGGGCGTCGGCCGTGGCATCCACTCCGCCCGCACTGCCGTGGTAGACAAAAGCCGCCCCTTCATCGTTCTGGCCGTTGTCATACACGTAGGCGCCGACAATCACATCGCCGTAGCCATCCCCGTTCACGTCGCCCGCGCCCGACACGCTGACGCCGAACTGCGCATCGACCTGATTGGACTCGAGCTGGGCGTCTGCTGTGGAATCGACTCCGCTCGCACTGCCGTGGTAGACGAAAGCTGCCCCTTCGTCACCCTGGCCATTGTCATAGAAGGGCGCGCCGATGACCACATCGCCGTAGCCGTCCCCGTTCACGTCGCCCGCTCCCGACACGCTGACGCCGAACTGCGCATCGGCCTGATTGGACTCGACCTGGACGTCGGCCGTGGCATCCACTCCGCCCGCACTGCCCTGGTAGACAAAAGCCGCCCCTTCCTCGCTCTGGCCGTTGTCATAGTCGGCAGCGCCCACAATCACATCGCCGTAGCCGTCCCCGTTCACATCGCCCGCGCCCGACACGCTGGTGCCGAAGTGCGCATTGACCTGATTCGACTCGAGCTGGGCGTCGGCCGTGGCATCCACGCCGCCAGCGCTGCCGTGGTAGACAAAAGCGGCCCCTTCACCCAATTGGCCGTTGGCATACACGAACGCGCCGACGACCACATCGCCGTAGCCGTCCCCGTTGACGTCGCCCGCTCCCGACACGCTGATGCCGAGCCGCGCAACGACCTGATTCGACTCGAGCTGGGCGTCGGCCGTGGCATCCACGCCGCCCGCACTGCCGTGGTAGACAAACGCCGCTCCTTCACGGGCCTGGCCGTTGCTATACTCGCGCGCGCCCACAATCACATCACCGTAGCCGTCCCCGTTGACGTCGCCCGCTCCCGACACGCTGTAGCCGAACCGCGCACTGGCCTGATTGGCCTCGAGCTGGGCGTCGGCCGTGGCATCCACTCCGCCCGCACTGCCGTGGTAGACAAAAGCTGCCCCTTCATCGCTCTGGCCGTTGTCATAGAAGTTCGCGCCGACGATCACATCGCCGTAGCCGTCCCCGTTGACGTCGCCTGCTCCCGACACGCTGCGGCCGAACTGCGCATTGACCTGATTGGACTCGAGCTGGGCGTCAGACGTGGCATCCACGCCGCCCGCACTGCCGTGGTAGACAAAAGCCGCTCCTTCAAAGATCTCGCCGTTGTCATAAAAGTACGCGCCGACGACCACATCGCCGTATCCGTCCCCGTTCACGTCGCCCGCTCCCGACACGCTGATGCCGAAGTGCGCACTGCCCTGATTGGACTCGAGCTGGGCGTCGGCCGTGGCATCCACGCCGCCCGCACTGCCGTGGTAGACAAAAGCCGCCCCTTCATCGCTCTGGCCGTTGTCATAGAAGTCCGCGCCGACAATCACATCGCCGTAACCGTCCCCGTTCACATCGCCCGCTCCCGACACGCTGATGCCGAACTGCGCACTGACCTGATTGGACTCGAGCTGGGCGTCGGCCGTGGCATCCACTCCGCCCGCACTGCCGTGGTAGACGAAAGCCGCCCCTTCATCGTTCTGGCCGTTGTCATAGAAGTACGCGCCGACGATCACATCGCCGTAGCCGTCCCCGTTCACGTCGCCTGCTCCCGACACGCTGATGCCGAACCGCGCACTGACCTGATTCGACTCGAGCTGGGCGTCGGCCGTGGAGGTGATGAGGGGGTCGACCACCACCGGCCACGACGCTCCCCCGACCTCGGCACGCAGCACGATCGTGGTGCCTTGCAGATCCATCGAGGACGGCAGCGTCCGCCCCTCGCCGTCCCGCACCACCAATTTGTCGTAGCGCAGTGCGGTCCTGCCGTCCTGCATCTGGAACTCGATCGCGCCCTGACCAGCCCCTCGGGCCGTGGTGTTTCCGGTGATCTCCAGTGACAGGCGCAGCCTTCCGTCGTGATCGACCAGCCCCGGTACCGGCCGCGCAATCGTGAACCCCTGCTCGAGGCCCCGCTCCTCATTGACGTACCACTCCGTCACGTCCCCACGCACATACTCGACGCGGTTGCCGCGCGCCGTCGCCTGTGCAGCCGCAACTCCTCGCAGCCGCAATCCCCAGCTCCACGCCGGCTCGGACCCGGTCCTCGGCACCACCACGATGCCCTCATCGGTGAAAGAGGTTCGGAGGTTGTTCGCCCGGTTTGGCGCCTGCCAGGAAGAGCCGCCAACACCACTCTCGCCCTGCCATGTCGCTTCGTACTCTTTGCGACGGATGTTCTCCTGCGCCTCGGCCATCCATGACGTCGAGGCCCCGGCGCTGGCGCGGGGCTGCGCCGGCGATTCGCGATACTGCGCGGTCGTCGGAATCGCGATACTTGCCAGCACCCCGAGAGCGAAGGTGAGTGCAGGGTACCGCCGAGCGGAAACCGTGGTCCGAAGGTCGATCATGGTTCTCCTGAACTGGCGAAATGAGGGCGAGTCTACCTTTTGCGGTCGATTTGGGGAAAGCCGGCACACAGCGGCTCAGCTGCCAGGATCGTGCGCGGCTAAATCACGCGTACGCTCTACATAGCTGAAAGAAGGTTGGTTGCGGGGACAGGATTTGAACCTGCGACCTTTGGGTTATGAGCCCAACGAGCTACCAGACTGCTCCACCCCGCGACACTGTTCCCTCGCGCTGAGGGAGCCGGATTATCGCGACCCGCTCACCTCTCGTCAAGGAACCTGCACAACTCTCGGTCCGCGGGTTCTATTTCCGGCTCGTCACCGTCGCCAGGATCGCCGTGAGCAGGTCCGCCGGGACGTCTTCGATCTCGACCGCGGACGCGTGCTGCGCCGCGCGGATCGTATCGCGATAACTGGCCACGTACGCCACGCACGAGGGGCAACGCGCGAGGTGCCATTCGAAGCCTTCCACCCGCTCACGCGCGAGCTCGCCCGCGACGTAGTCATCGAGGAAATCGATCAGTTGGCGGCACGTCGGCTTCATCATTTCATCGTCTCGTCCAGCAGCGTTCGCAGTGCCTGCCGCGCGCGGTGCAGGCGGATCTTCACGATGTTCTTCGTCGTTCCCAGAATCTCCGCGGTCTCCGCGGTGCTCAACTCTTCGATGTCGCGGAGATGCAAAACGATACGGTACGCATCCGGAAGTTTCGCGATCGCCTCGCGCACGGCGCCGCGCAACTCTTCGCGCTCGAGCACTGAATCGGCCGATTCCGCCCACGCAGTGCCCGGCTCGCGCCGGTGCCCGTCTTCGAGAAAGCGCGGCAGGTATTGCTCGATGTCTTCCTCGGGATGCCGCCGCTTCGTGCGCAGTTTCATCAGCGCCGCGTTGACGACGATGCGATGCAGCCACGTCGACAACGCAGCACCCGACTTGAACTCCGCGACGGAGCGATAAACGGCCACCATCGCGTCCTGCAACGCGTCGCGCGCGTCTTCTTCATTCGCGAGAAACCGCCGCGCCAATCGCAGGAGCCGCGGCCCGTGCTCGCGCAGCAGCTTCTCGAACGCATGACTGTCGCCGGCTCGCAATCCGGCGACCAGCGCGTCGTCGTGTTCAGTCGCGAGCATGGTCACGCGCGAATCGGAATCAGCGTCCCGCTCGTTCCCGCGGCCGCGTCGGACAGCAGAAACGCAATCGTCTCCGACACGCGCTCGAGCGGTACGAGCTTCGACGCGTCCTTGGTCTCCTTCAGCATCGCCGGCGTGGCCATCGCGTCGGGAAGGATCGCGTTGACCGTGATCGCATTCGCGCGCTCTTCCGCAGCGAGCGCCTGCACGAGCGCGTTGAGCGCCGACTTCGCGACCGTGTAAGCGGCGGTTCCGGCGGAAGGCAGCAGCGTCGCAATCGAACTGATCATCACGATGCGTCCAGGCGACGACATATGCGGCAGCGCGCCGCGCGCCGCGAGGAACGCCGCGGTCGTATTCAGCGCGAGCATCTTCGTCCAGATCTCGAGCGATGTTTCTCGGACGCTGCCAGCCGCAAAACCTCCGACGAGATGGACGAGTCCGTAGATCGCACCGGCCTCATCGAATGCGCGCGCGACCGATTGTTCGTTTGTGAGGTCAACTTGAGAGTGCCCGAGGACGATGCAGCGGTAGTCGCGGGAAAGGCGCCGGACGACGTCAGTGCCGAGGCCGCCTGTTCCGCCGGTGATGATCAGGGAGCGCATGCGAGAGCAGAAGGATAAAGGATCGCCGGCCATAACGGATGAAGCGGCCAAAAGCCGAACACGGCACCACGGATGCAATGGAGGGATTGGTTATTTGAAGGAGGCAATCGCTATGAATCGATCAGCGCATGGCGTCGCGCGTCCCGTGATCGCGCTCGCGATCGCACTGTCGCTCCTCGGTGGAGTGGCCGAGGCGCAGACGAAGGTGAATCCGGGCTGGAACATGTTCAGCGCGCAGCAGGACGTCGAGATCGGCGCCCAGTCGGCGGCGGAGGCGGAGCGGCAACTGCCGATCCTGCGCGACGCCGAAGTCGAGTCGTACGTCAACCGCATCGGACAGAAACTCGCGGTAAACGCGGGCGGCCCGCAATTTCAGTATCGCTTCCGCGTGATCAACGCATCAGACATCAACGCATTCGCGCTGCCGGGCGGCTTCATCTATCTCAACCGCGGCATCATCGAGAACGCGCGCAATGAAGGCGAAGTCGCGGGCGTGCTCGCGCACGAGATCGCGCACAGCGCGTTACGCCACGGCACGCATCAGGCCTCGAAGGCCTATGCCGCACAAGCCGGTCTGCAGATCCTCGGCGGACTCCTCGGCGGCAAAGTCGGGAACAACACCGCCCAGATCCTGAACACGGTCGGCGGCATCGGACTGAACGCCTTGTTCCTGAAGTTCAGCCGCGAGCTCGAGACGCAGGCGGACGTGCGCGGCGCGCAGATTCTTGCCGCGAGCGGCTACACGCCCGCCGACATGGTCAGCTTCTTCGATCAGCTCGCGAAGGTGGACAAATCGAAGAAGACCACCTGGCTTTCGCACCATCCCGCACCGCCCGATCGCCAGGCGCGCATCGAGAAGGAGCGTCAGTTGCTGCGCGAGCCGGCGACGCCGACGCAGAACGTGGCGCAGCTCAACCGGATCAAGTCCGAGCTGCGCACGCACGGTAGCGCGCGGTCATCTTCGCAGATCGCGCAGGGCACGAGCAGCAGCCGCGGCAATCCGCCGATGACGAGCAGCGGCACGAGCATCGGGAATGTACCGGCACCGTCAACATCCCTTCGCAAGTTCACGAACCGCAGCGGAGCGTACGCGATCGGGTATCCGTCGAACTGGCGCGTGTATGACAGCGGCGGCTTCGGCGTCACCATCGCGCCCGAAGGTGGGATCGGCGATGCCGGCGGCCGTACGGAGATCGTGTATGGACTGATGGTCAATCACTACGATCCGTTCGGAAATTCGCCGCGCTCGTATCTGCGTGAGGGTGGTGCGTCGACGTCCGTGACTCTGCAGGACGCGGCGAACGACCTCATCGCGCAGATCCGGCAGAGCAGCCCGCATCTCCGCGTGATCAGCGGTTCGGGCCAGCAGCTCCGGCTGGATGGCAAGACCGCGGTGGCGGCCAGCCTGCGCGGCACGAATCCGAACACACGCATCAACGAGCGTGTGACGGTGGTGACGCGTGCGCTGC
This sequence comes from Binatia bacterium, assembly GCA_035626675.1. Classification (GTDB taxonomy): domain Bacteria; phylum Desulfobacterota; class Binatia; order UBA1149; family CAITLU01; genus DASPNH01. Next base: position 242 of record DASPNH010000103.1, on the reverse strand, counting down.
CGGACGGACATCTGATCTACGTCGTGTTCGTGACGCCGGAACAGGACGCGTCGCAGTACAGCAAGGTGTTGAGCAGTGTCGTGGCGTCGCTCGACGTGAGCGAAGGGCACAGGCATTGAGAATCGGTTCCTCGGAGTACCTCGGGTTCCTCGGGTTCCTCGGAGGGGCCCGAGGCCGAGGAAGTCCGAATCCCCCGAGGAACCCGAGGAACCCGAGGAACCCCGAGGAACCCGAGGAACCCC